>JAKQBV010000072.1 GCA_029573925.1 bacterium | reverse complement strand
CCATTTTCATGCCCCTTGAATGTGAAATATTACTGTATTCATGGGCTTTTTTACCGATTTCTTACACCATATTAGTTTTTTGATATGGGGAATGCGGGTTAGAAGACTTTTTTCTCGCCTCTTCCCTTTTAGTCATCTCAGACCATTCATCAGCTTGAGAAGGAGCGGCTGTCTTCTCACATTCGCTCGGTATCTCGACCCCGACAGGCAGGCAAACTGCGCTTTTCCCGAATTCGATTTTCTCAGTTGAATCCAGATTCAGAAACGACATAACTTCGGAAAGGTTCATGAAGCCCGATCTGTTCATTCTTTCTCTGACTAAAGCGACCGCTCTTTCCCGTGAAATGCCGGGCAACCTCTCAATGCGTTCAAGCGAATCGTTATTGACATCCACCCTCAAATCCTTCGATTCATCGCAACCGGAGCGCTTGCCTCGAAGAAATGCTCCGCAGGCGGGACAAAACCTGTCTGTCAATTTTGTGTTGGCTTCGCAAATCGGACACTTCATGCTTCTATTCCTTAATCCTCTGGTTCTGAGCGTTGTTCAAAACGGCTTGATCAATGGCGTCGAATTCGGGCTTTCGCCATTCTTTGACGATTTTGCCTTTAACAATGTCTTCTATGAGTTTCATATAGTCGACACATTTCGGGCCGTTTACGCCGTCGGTTTCAGCGAGCACCCTTCCGTCCGGCATAATTTTTATCGTGATTTTCTCCTCCATCGTCAATCCCTCCTGACAACGAAAGTCAATGTTATTGAATTGTCCGCGGCGACTCTTTCGCTTTCGAGCGAAAGACCGTTTTCAGAAGCGCGCGACATCACATTATCGTAAACTTTTTGTTGGACTTTCTGTTTGTACAATTCGGAAACATTCTCCACTAGCGATGCCACCGCCGTAGCGTCTCCGCCTTCGAAGTCAGCAGAGTAAGCTCCAGACATGTCCTTTGCAAAAGCGACATCAACGCCGTTGATCGACAGTTTTATGCTGCCGCCATCGTTTTTAAAGTCTAGTCCGAGGTCTGCAAGAGCCGCCAGTAAAAGGCCCTCGTCATTCATGATGGTGTCGATGGAAGTTTTGTTGTTCGCCTGATTGACTTCTGGTTGAACTGATTGTTCTGTTTTAGCGCCTATTCTATTCTTAGGCTTATTCATATCCCATTTCCAAATTCCGCTGTGATCCATGCCGTTGACCACAGTCTTGCCCGTCGCCGCCGCAAAAAGAGACATGACTATAAAGAAAGGTATGATTTCCACTCCAGTGCTCATTATCCCGCCTCCGCAATGCCGCGATTTTCACAAACACAAATCCACATGGCGATTAGAAGTCAATCGTCCTGCCGCCGCGTGTTGAAAACAGCGATTTTTTTGTTTTGTCCGAATCTCCGGCGGTGTCTCCCGGCGGTTCCTCTCCGGGTTCCGGGCTGGAATATTCGACCCTCTCGTCTGCGGGCGTGGCGGCTACCGCGCGGACATTCGCCCATTGCCTTATAGCCAGTATCTCTTCGGCCTGCGTCACGGACAACGGAACGGTATTTCGAGCCGCCCTTAAAATGTCGTCGAAAGACAGACTTCTGTTTTCGGCAAAAGCCTCAAACAACCCAGAGATTACAGCCTGCTCGATTTCGGCTCCGGAGAAACCCTCTGTTTCATCGGCCATCTTTCCAATCAATTGAGCGTCCAGCTTGAAGCCTGTCAGAATTTCCTTGTGTTTCAGTCTTTTCCTAAGATGGACTTCAAGAATGGCCTTGCGCTCGCTTTTTGTGGGCAAGTCCACAAAGAATATTTCATCGAAACGACCTTTGATACTATGAAAAAGGCTGTGCCTGTAAAATATGAGTGGAATCAAAACAAACTCATAAAAGGAGGCACAGCCCATGAAAAGCAGGCAGATAGCGACATACGTTGGAGCGGACCTGCACAAGAACAACACACATTTTA
>JAKQBV010000062.1 GCA_029573925.1 bacterium | reverse complement strand
TTTTCATAGCGGCGAACTCACGCACAAAGCAAGTTTGTGAGCGCCACCCATTTATTTTGTTCATGAACCGTATGTTCTATTCACTGCAAAAATGCGCCTTGCGCCTCGCATTTCATCCGCTCTGAACAGTCGCTCCCGAATCCTAACAACGGATTCAGGTTCATTCTTGGATTTCAACGCATTGGTGAAGAATGCGGGCTAATGACGAGTATGGTTGACGGGGCGGTTTCCGCCTTTACCGGCTGTCGCAAGGAGCGTATAATGGAAATGACTGCGGAAGTTTCGGGGTCGGAGTTAATAGAGCATATCAAATGGACAGAGAGAGCGCCCGGCGGGGCGCGGGATGTGCCGAGGGTTGACGATTGGCGCGCAAGGGGCCGAATCTTATTGTCATCGGGCGGGGGCGCGAGGGCGCGCCGGAGGTACTGTTCGTCGTGTTCGACGACGAGACGGGGTCGGGGCTGCATCCGCGCGACAGGACGCCGCCGTTCGGAGCGGCGCTCAGCGGGGCGGCGCTCGAAGCGGCGGGCATAGGTTCCCGCCTGCTCGAACTGTCCGCGTCCGACGTGAAACGGGGGGATGTCCCGGAACTGCGGGGCGTCAACGCGGGAGTGGTGGCGGTGGAGGCGGGGGCGCGGCACGACGCTTTCTTGGAGAGGCTTCGCCCGGCGGTCAAGGAGAGCGGCGGCAGTGTTGTGGCGCTCGGGATGTACAGCGGGATGTCGGCGGATTCCATTCTGACGAGGGGGCTGGCTGACTTCTGCGTCGTGGGTGAAACAGAGGCTGCGTTGCCGGGGCTGGCGGAGCGGCTGATTTCGGGCGGCGGGGGCGGCATTCCTCCGGGCGTCAAATGGCTGAAGCCGGATGGCGGGATCGGGTTTTCCGGTCAGTCGGTCCCGGTGAACACGGACGACATGCCGTTCCTTCCGCTGTCTGTCCTGAGCGACGGACGGTACAGGAAGAATTCTTTTCCGGTTCCGATAGGGCGTCCGCTGAAGTGGGGATTTGTGTTGGGCAACAGAGGGTGCAGGTTCGCCTGCCGGTTCTGCACGGCGATGACGCGGCAGTCGTTGACGAAGGAATACCGCCTATGTTCGCCTGAGCGGCTTTTCGAGGAGATGAAGCATCAGGCGGAGAGGGGCGGGCGCACGATTATTTCGGTGGAGGACGACCTGTTCACGGGAGACAGGGAATGGACGTTGCGTTTCTGCGGGCTGCTGGGAAAGAGCGGATGGAAGACTCCGTGGATAATGCAGACGCGGTTCGACTGTCTGGACGAGGAAGTTCTAGCGGCGCTGAAGCGGGCCGGATGCGTCGGGATAACCTGCGGGATGGAATCCGGAAGCGACCGGGTGCTGGAGGCGCTGGGAAAAAAGGAGACTGTCGCAAGAATCAGAGAGACGGGAAGGATGATAAAGCAATACGGATTTGCAACGCGGTACACTACGATGGTCGGGTCGCCGGGGGAGACAGAGGAGGATGTGATGAAAACCGCCGCGCTTGTTCGGGAGTTGAACCCGACGGTGGTTCAGATGTCGTTCTGCACGCCGTACGCGGACACCGAACTGGCGAAGGAAGCGGGGGCGCCGGGCGGCGACAGGCGGTTTGAGGACCCGGCGTCGGGGATATGCGCGTTGAGCGCGGACAGGCTGAAAAAAATCAGGTTGAAGTTTTACGCGAGGCATTATTTTTCGATATCATATCTGCGCGGCCACGCGGCCGGGGCTGTCAGATATCTGATAGAGAACCCGCGAATCGCGGCAAGCCAGAACGCGGCGTTCGCCTCCTTCGTAGCGCGACAAGTCCTGAGAACGGCTGGGCTTCGGTTCGTTTCCCGGCGCGCGGAGTGACGGAGTGATAAAGACAATTCCGAGAAGAAGGATATATTTCGCGCCCGGAGCGATGGGGCTGGTTGCGCGCGGGGCTAGGGTGGGCGGCAGGAGGAAGCTCGAAGGGCTTATCGCCGGACGCGGCTTCAAAAACCCGCTCGCCACGGTCAGCGGCAGGGCGGGGCTGCGGCTGCTGCTCGAAACTTCGGGCATGCCGACCGGCAGCGAGGTCCTTGTTCCCGCTTACACGTTCGGCATGGTGTATCCGGCGATATCGGCGTCCGGGTTCGTCCCGGTTGCGGTGGACATCGATCCGGAGACGTTCCAGATAAGCCCGGAAGCGGCGCGAAGGGCGTTGACAGCGAAGACGGGCGCGGTTCTGGCGACTCACATCTTCGGAGAGCCGTGCGACATCCTCGAACTGGAGAAGGTGGCGCGCGCGAGCGGGTTGGCGCTGATCGAGGACTGCGCGCAGGCGTTCGGCGCGACGCTGAACGGGAAGCCCGCCGGGACTTTCGGCGACGCGGGGTTCATCAGCTTGGACAAATCGAAGCCTTTGCAGGGCATTCAGGGCGGCGTCATATTCGGGAACGACGCCGAATGGCTGGGGAGGGCGAGGGAGCGGGCGGAGTCGGCGGGGCCGCCGGAGAGCGCGTCGAGGCTGAAGTTCGCCGCCGCCGCCGCTGAGGACTTCGCGGTGGGAAGCCCGGCGTGGAGGGCGGCGATGTTGCTGTTCGGATATGAAGGGACGCGCCGCGCCATCGTGTCGACGTACCGCCGCAAAGAGGGCGCGAAGACGGCCCCCGAAGAGGCGCGCGCGGCAGGCTCGCCTCTCATGCCCGACCTGTTCGCGGAACTGGCGGCGATGAATATGGAAGGTCTGGACGCGCGGCTGGCCCGCAGGAGAAAAATTAGGGATATCTACAGGGAAGTCCTTGGCGGGACGCTGAAGTTTCAGAGGACGGCCTCCGGAGCGGAAGGCTCGTGCCACATGGCGGTCGCTCTGGCGGACGGGGACATCGGGAAGCTGAGGCTGCGGCTGGCGCTGCGAGGGGTGGACGTCGCGGCGGGAGACGAGATAGCCGACGACTGCCTGAAGGCCCCCGGCTCGAACGTCGCCGCCGTCTTTAGCCGGGCTATGACGCTGCCGATGTCCGACAGGATATCGGAAACGGACGCCCTGCGCGCCGCCCGCGCGGTGAAGGAGGCCGCTTCCCGCGCGGATTGAAGAGGGCCGCCAACCGGCCGGTTGAAAAAGATATGACGATTGTCAATATGGCAGACGCGGCGCGAACGTATTTCAGCGTGCGCGCCGCGAGGCGAGCCGGGGCTCCGCCCGCGCAGATTCCTCTGGTCTATTTCGACATCACGAGGCGTTGCGACTCCGCGTGCGTCATGTGCGCGTTCAGGGACGGCGCGGCCAGAGCCGAGGAAGAGCTTTCGACAGAAGAGATAACGGCGCTCGCGCCGGCGCTCGCCCGCAAGCGCGCCCGCATTGTTTCATTCGGCGGCGGCGAGCCGACGCTGAGGCCCGACCTCGAAGAAATCATCCGGGCTTTCCGCCGCGCGGGGATATCCGCGCACCTCAATTCCAACGGGCTTTCGATAACCCCGGAGCGCGCAGCGTCGCTCGCGGACGCCGGACTGTCCATGATTTACATTTCCTGCGACCACTGCGCGCCGGAAAAATACCGCCTCATAAGAAACATCGACGGGTTCGACAGGGTTGTTTCTGCGGTCGAGAGTTTCAAGTCGCTGAAACGGCCCGTGCCGGTCGGGATAAACGTCGCTGTTTCGAGCCTGAACGAATCGGCGCTGGAAGACATCGCGGACTTCTTCGCCGGGATGAAAGCGGACAAGATACAATTCACTCCCGTGAACAGGCTGCCGCAGCACAAATCAATGACGGAAGAGGCGCTGGGGCCGCTTGTGTCGAAAGACATCGAGGGCGTCAAAGCGGCTCTCCGGAAGATTGCCGGGAAGCTCGACTCGCTGCATATCCGCTCGAACACGAGGCATTTCATAGACAACATCCATCTGGCTTACGAAGGGCGCGGGAGGGTTCCGTGCTACGCGGGTTTCCTATGGGTTGTGATAGACCCGGCGGGAAATGTCATGCCCTGCTATGAACATGAGACTCGTTTGTATTTAAGAGAAAAAACGATAGACGAAATACTGGAGTCTGAAGAATTCCGGTTGCGGCTGAGCGATGTTAAGTCCTGCGCGGCAAGGTGTTTCGACTGCGGCAGCGCCGAGACGAGCGCGCGGATGCGGCTGACGCACGCGGTCGGCAGGCCGTTTGATGTGTACGGCGAAATCAGGATGCACGGCGGAGCGTGATAGAGCGGCGCGAGAAATCGCGTCACCGGGCCGCCGAGACGGCTTTTTCCAATGACAACTCAAACACCCCCGCGCGGGACGTTGCATATATCCTCTCGCCGTCTCTGGACAGCGTAACGCCCCGGAGCCGCGACCCGATGTTTTTAGAGTAAACCACCGAGCCGTCGCTTCCGCTTATGAGGAGCAGTTCGCCTGTGATGTAGTTGCCCGCGGCGAGCAAGCCCCGGCTCGAAGCGAACGTCATGTGCCGGAGGCCCCGGCCGTATGCGCCGAGTTTTTTTACGCGGAGGTCGGACAGCCGGACGCGGAATATCTGCCCCGTGTTGAAGTCAGAGACGTAGATGTCGCCGCGCAATCTGTCCGCAGCCAGATGCTGGTATAGCGGGCCGAACCTGAGGCCCACTCCGGGGAGGGGCTTTTTGGCGATTGTAAGCAGTTTGCCCTGCTCGGCGTCGAAGCGGGAGCGTATGACCATGCCGTCCGAAACGGCGATGAAGGAATCGTCTTCGAGCGGCAGGATTTCCTCGATGTTGCCCATATTGATTTTATGAAGAATGTTTCCTGAGCCGTCGATGATAAACCAAGGAAAAGTCGCCAAGTCGGAGTTGACGTAAAAAAGGTTTGAGCCGGGCAGGTGGGCCATCCGGCAGGGTTTGAAAACCTTGGCGGGGAGCGCTCGACGCGCTCCTTTGAGATAGCCGCCCGCGACGCTCATCATCCGGCCCGTGTTGTATTCTCCCACGAAGGCGGAGTTCTTTTCGCAGTCCAGCGTCAGTTGTTCCGCCGCTCCGTCGAGCCAGTCCAGTTCGCGGGTTTCGCCGCCGGCTCTGTTCCATGCCAGCGCGCCCGGAGCGCGGAACACGTTGGAAAGGAAGAGAATTGAGCCGTCGCAGCTTTCCACAACTTCGTAGAACCCTCTAGGGAAAGGCGCGGAGGCGGCCATTCGTTCAAGCGGCTTGATGTGTTTCGCGACAGCGTCGTCGGGAACGCCGTCCGAAAAAAACGTCATGGGAGACAGATACCAGAATCCGCCATAAAGAACCAGCGCGAATGCGGCGAATGCGGCGGCGCGCGCGGCGGCGGGCAGCCGGAGCCTGACTTTTATCGCCGCGACCGCCGCGACCGCGATCAGGGCTGTGGCAATCTCAGGAAGAAGGGCGGGCATGTTGACATAAAACGACAGAAGCCAGACCGCCGGGATGAGGCACAGGACGGGGAGGGCGACGGATCCTCGCGAAGTTGCCAATGTTCCGGCGGCGGCGGCGGCGGCGGCAAGCGCTATCGGCGCGATGCCGAACATGTAAAAGAGAGTGTAAGAGCAAGCGAGGAACATCATCGCCGGGAAGAAAAGCAGAGCCGCGCCGGAAGTTCTGAGAATCCGTAATCCCGGGTTGGAGCGGGCGCGCCCGGCGAAAGCCCAATGAAGAATCAGGAGAAGAATCCCGGCGGCGACGCTGGCTCCGAGGGCAGCCCACAGAGCGTCTCGCTCGAACCTTACCACAAGGAATTGCGCCGATAGAACGGCCGCCGCTATGACTATTTGAACCGCTGTAAGCGTTGTCTTCATTAAGACATCCCGCGAATCCGCCGAAGCGCGCCGGCTTTCCGGCCGGACTTCCGGCTTGGCAACTATGAACTTGACAGAAAACAATGTTTAGTAGGGTCGAAAACAGGAACGCAGGTTTCCAACCCCATTTTCAAAGCTTCTCACATTTATATGCGAATGTCCATCCCTCAATAATCCTTTGTCGGACGCGGGGCGCGAGAGAATTCGGGATGGACACGTTGTTGTCGCGGGGATATTATCATGGAGTGAGAATACTTTTAACCATTCCGACGGTCGACAACCGCTCCTACATGGGAAGCAGTTACAGCATGAGGTTTGCGGACAATTTCATCCCGTCGTTGGGGCTGGGCTATCTGGCGGCGACACTGGCAAAGAGAGGGCACGAGGTAAAGATACACAACCCGGTTGTTCCGGAAAGCGTGGAAAGAATTGTCGAGGAGGCGGAGCGGTGGCGGCCGGACGCTATATGCCTTTCGCTTTTCACGCCGCACATGAGGAGCGTGAAACAGTTGTTCAACGCCCTAGGCGAGGCGGGGCGAAGGCTGGTGATAATCGCCGGAGGACCGCACATGTCCGCGCTGCCGGAGGACACCATGCTGAGGCATCCGTTCGATATCGGCGTGGTGGGAGAGGGCGAGGAGACTGTCTGCGAGATTGCAGAAAGGATAGACCGGAAAGAGGGATTCGAGGGGGTGGCCGGGACGGCGATTCGAGCGGACGGCGGAGTGGTATTCGGTTCCGCGAGGCCGTTGATCGACCCGCTCGACCGCATCCCGCCCCCCGCCAGAGACCTCATGCCTCCTTTGAGGACGCACAAGCCGACGCCCGCGTCCATAAGGCGGTTCCCGTTAGCGGTGATGATAACGTCGAGAGGGTGTCCGTACGGATGCGCTTTCTGCGACCGCGCCGTGTTCGGGGCGACATACAGGGCGCACAGCCC
Organism: bacterium; assembly: GCA_029573925.1. GTDB lineage: Bacteria > UBP15 > UBA6099 > UBA6099 > UBA6099 > UBA6099. The sequence continues at coordinate 4,106 of JAKQBV010000062.1, read as the reverse complement.
CGAATACGTGATGACGGAGATGGAGGAGTCAGTCAGCAAACACGGGGCGAAAGAGACAAGGTTTTTCGACGACGACATAGCGATAGACAGGGAGCGGGCGGAGACGCTTGCGGAGATGATGATAGCGCGCGGGGCGCGGACGCCGTGGACGTGCAACATAAGCGCGAAAGCCGCCGACCCTGCGCTTATGATGCTGTTCAAGCGCGCAGGCTGTTGGCAGGTTCTATTCGGGCTGGAGTCGGGCAGCGACCGCGTCCTGAAATAACTGCGCAAACACACGACTACGGAGTCGTCTATCTGCCGGACGGAGCAAGTCCCCGCGAATACTCCAAATTCCTGAGCGGAAGCTATAAATCCTTCTATCTGCGCGTTTCTTACATCGTCAGGCGGTTGTTGAGAATCAGAACGTGGACCGAGTTTGCATCGCATGTTAAAGGAATGGCTGCGCTATTGTTCCTGAAATAAGCGGTAGCGGCGCGCTTCATGCCGGCGTTTTTTAACGCCGAATCTCAATTGATAATTTTTTTTAATCCTATTACACAAAAACAATTTTCTTTGGCTGACAGCATAGAAGCGCGGCTTCGGAGTTTCGCGCTGAAAAACTTCCGAGGACATTTTTTTAAGAGGAAAAAAAGAGATTGGGGGGCAATAAAAGTAATCCTTGACACCGGAGAGTGGGGGCATATACAATGACGTGGCCATGTGATATATTTCACAATGATTTCGGCGGGATTTCGGGGCCGGAATCCCGGAGGAAAAACAATCGCTTTACAGAATGAAGCCGGTCAATTATGATGATAGTCCGCCGATGGGGGGGGAAACAGGGGCAGGCGGTGGCGGCGGCGAGCGAATTAAGGATTTAATCAATTAAATATAGAAACAAATATTCTTAGGGAGGACGCGTATGAGCAAACAGATCAAAAAGGTAGCGGTCCTCGGTTCGGGAGTGATGGGATGCGCTATAGCGTGTCACCTCGCGAACTGCGGGATACCCAGCTTGATGTTGGACATCGTGCTGCCGCTATCGGACGAGGAAAAGGCGAAAGGCGTTAAGAAGACCGATCCGGCGTTCCGCAACAAGCTGTCGGCCGGAGCGATGGCCGTGGCGCTGAAGGCGAAGCAGCCGATGGCTCCTCTGTACGTCAAGAGCAGCGCCGCTCTGATTCAGATCGGCAACTTCGAGGACGACATGGAAAAGATCGCCGATTGCGACTGGGTGATCGAGGTCGTCAAGGAAGACATGAAGATTAAGCAGGGCGTCTTCAAACAGGTCGCCAAGCACTGGAAGCCCGGCATGATAGTGACATCGAACACCTCCGGGTTGCCGATCACCGAAATGTCGAAGGATATGCCCGCCGAGATGAAGAAGCACTTCTTCGTCACGCACTTCTTCAATCCGGTTCGCCACATGAAGCTTCTGGAAATCATCCCCGGCGAATTGACGGACAAGAAGATTATGGACCGCATGGCCGAGTTCGGCGAACGCGTCCTCGGCAAAGGCATCGTGTACAGCAAAGACACGCCGAACTTTGTGGCAAACAGAATCGGCATGTACGCCATCATGAAGACCATCGCCCACATGGAAGCGATGGAACTGAGAATTGACGAGATCGACGCTATCGCCGGCCCGCCGATGGGCCGCCCGAAAAGCGCCGCTTTCCGCACCGCCGACCTCGTCGGGCTGGACACTTTCTGCCACGTGTCCATGAGCGTTTACAACCTCTGCCCGAATGACGAAGAACGCGACGTGTTCAACGTGCCGGCTTGGATCAACGAGATGGTGAAAAAGGGCTGGCTCGGCAACAAGTCCAAACAGGGCTTCTACAAAAAAGGCAAAGGCCCGGATGGCAAGAAGATGTACGAAGTCGTCGATTACAAAACCGGCGAGTACATCCCGAGCATCAAGCCGGACTTCGCTTCGGTGAAGGGCACGAAGAAGAAAGACACTCCCGCCGAAAAGGTGAAAGCTCTCCTCGCCGGCGACGACAAGGCCGCCGAGTTCGCGTGGAAAGTTCTCCGCGACGTGACCATTTACTCCTGCAACAGGATTCCCGAAATCGCGGACGACGTCGTCAACATCGACAACGCCATGAAGTGGGGATTCGCGTGGGACGCCGGTCCGTTCGAGACAGCGGACGCCATCGGCCTGAAAGACATCGTAAAGCGCATGAAGGACGACGGAGTGGCCGTTCCCGAGCTGCTTGACAAGGCGGCGAAAGCGGGCGGCTTCTACAAAAAAGTCGGCCTCAAGAAGATGTACTTCTGCGCCAAGGACCTCAAATACAAAGAGGCTCCGCTCACGGCTCTCACCCTCAACGAGGACAATCTGGTGGCCCGCCTGCAGGGCGCGATCGCCACTGTCGCAGACCCGGCTTCCCTCAAGATCAAAATCGCGGACCTCAAAGACCGCGGCAACGAGATTGAAAAGAACGCCGGAGCCAGCATTTATGACATGGGCGACGGCGTGGCTCTCCTCGAGTTCCACTCCTACAAGGGCATGAACCCGATAGACACCGACATCATCGCCATGATGTTGAAGACCATCGATGTGGTTCAGGAAAAAGGTTTCAGCGGCGTGGTCGTCGGCAACGAAGGCACGAACTTCTCCGTCGGCGCGAACCTGCTGATGCTCCTGATGGAATCCCGCAACAAGAACTGGGCGAACGTCGAAATGGCCAGCAAGACGTTCCAAGACGCCAATATGCTTCTGAAGTACGCCCCGTTCCCGGTCGTGACAGCGCCCTTCCAGATGGTTCTGGGCGGCGGCTGCGAGGCCACGCTGCACGGCGACGCGATCTGCGCGGCGGCGGAAACGTACGTCGGGCTGGTCGAAGTCGGCGTTGGCGTCATTCCCTCCGGCGGCGGTTGCAAAGAGTACCTCGTGCGCAATCTCGAGGCCGCTCTTGCAAACCCACACGTTCCCAGCCTGTTCCCGTTCGTCCGCAGGGCGTTCGAGAACATCGCGATGGCGAAAGTCTGCATGAACGCATACGAAGCCATAGAGAACAACATCTTCCGCCCGACCGACCACGTGACGGTCAACAGGGATTATCTGTTGAGCGATGCCAAGCAGATGGTGCTCGGGATGGTGAAGGCGGGCTACACGCCGAAGTCCCCGCGCAAGGACATCCGCATGATCGGCTCCCAGTACTACGCGGCGTTCAAGAATGCCGTGTGGACGATGAGACAGGGCAATTACATCAGCGAGCACGACGCGCTCATCACCGACTGGGTGGCGAAGATTCTCACCGGCGGCGACATCCCCGGCAGTTCAGTCGTAGACGAACAGTACGTTCTCGACCTCGAACGCGAAGCCTTCGTGAGCCTGTGCGGCACTGAGAAGACGCAGGACAGGATGCAGTATATGCTGCAGAACAACAAACCGCTCCGCAACTAGTCCGGGGCGCGATAACGAGACTACAATGGAGGATACAATATGAGTAGAGAAGCTGTCATCGTATCAGCGGCCCGGACTGCCATAGGCAGAGCGAAAAAGGGAACGCTGAAAGATATGCGCGCCGACGACATGGCCGCCGTGGCGATAAACGCGGCAATCGAACGCGCTGGCATCAAGAAGGAAATCGTCGAAGACCTAATCCTTGGTTGCGCCATGCCGGAAGCTTCTATGGGCATGAACGTGGCCAGAATCGCGGCTTTCGCCGCCGGCCTGCCCATCGAATCGGCGGCCGTCACCGTCAACAGGTTCTGCTCTTCAGGCCTTGAATCAATCGCCATAGCGTCTGAACGCATCATGGCGGGCTGGAACGATGTTGTCATCGCTGGCGGAGCCGAATCCATGTCCATGGTCCCCATGGGCGGTTACATTCCCGAACTGAACATTAAGCTTGCCGCCGAATTCCCGGAAGCGTACTGCCCGATGGGCATAACCGCCGAGAATGTGGCTTCACGCTACAACGTCAGCCGCGAAGTGCAGGACGAATTCGCGTACAACAGCCACATGAAAGCCGTCAAAGCCATCAACGCGGGCGTCTTTAAGGAACAAATCGTTCCTGTTCAGGCTCGCGTCGCCAAGGGCGCGACATGGAAGACCGTCGAATTCGCCGTTGACGAAGCCCCCCGCGCAGACACCACCATCGAAGGCCTCG
>JAKQBV010000048.1 GCA_029573925.1 bacterium | reverse complement strand
GGCCTTTCTGAAACTGCATAATCTCTTTTTTCATGTGAAAAAACCCCCATTCCATCGGTCTTTTCACATTTTACTCGCCCCCTGTGACACTATATGAGTTTCAGGGGGAATCAGGTAAAGTTTTATAGGAATACTAAAGCGGATATGCTGTTCCGACACAAACAGAGAGGCTGAAAGGGAAACTGATGGCATCAAGGTTCAAGGGCTACATGGGCAACATGCTGGAAATCGACCTCACTGAAGGGGTTGTGCGCGAAACCGACGTTACGGACAAAGAACGGGAGATGTTCATAGGCGGAAAAGGGCTTGCCGCGAAGATATTGTTCGATAGAATCAAACCGGGGATTGATCCGTTGTCTCCAGAAAACATGCTGATATTTAACACGGGGCCTTTAACAGGAAGCAACGCGCCGTGTTCGAGTCGCTTCAACTGCACGACCAAGAATGTTCTGACAGGCGGAATAGCGAGTTCGAATTGCGGCGGGAATTTCGGCTTAAATCTTAAGAAGGCAGGATATGACGCCCTGATTCTGACTGGCAAAGCAAAGAATCCTGTTCATATTTCCATAGAAGACAACAAGGTGGAAATCAAAGACGCGACATCGTTATGGGGACTGACAACGGGCGAAGCCCAAAAAAGGCTAGACCCGAAAGCCGGAAAAATAGTAATAGGCCCGGCGGGAGAAAACCTTGTCAAATACGCATGCATAATCAGCGGCGAGCGCGCTCTCGGACGTTGCGGAGTAGGCGCTGTGATGGGATCGAAGAATGTGAAGGCCGTTACAGCCAAAGGAACGCGCAAGATTGAAGCGTTTAATCCTGATGGGTTTAAAAAAGCGATTCAAGGTTGGATTAAGCTGCTCAAAGCGCATCCCACAACCGGCGAATCTTTGCCTGCCTATGGAACGGCGGGCATGGTCAACACAGTCAATTTGAGTCGATGTCTTCCGACAGAAAACTTTTCAAAAGGACATTTTGACGACGCTGAGAAAATAAGCGGCGAAACTCTTGCCGAAGAGCATCTGGTAAAGAATACAGGATGCGTGTCGTGCCCCATACGTTGCGCTCGAGTGGTAAAGGTTGGAGAACGCGAGGTTAAAGGGCCTGAATTCGAGACAGTTGGTCTTTTTGGGTCAAACATTGGCAATAACGACTTGGGGCTTATCAACGAGTGGAATCTTCTCATGGATGAGCTTGGCATGGACACTATCAGCGCGGGCGGAGCGGTCGCGTTCGCGATGGAACTCACTAGGAACGGCATCATTGATTCAGAGCTTAAATTTGGACGATCTGACAACATCGCGCAAACGCTTGAGGATATCGCGCATCGCAGGGGAATCGGCGATGATCTTGCCGAAGGAGTCATGCGGATGTCCGAGAAGTATGGCGGAAAAGGCTATGCGATTCATTCGAAAGGACTTGAATTGGCGAGCTACGATCCGCGAAACGCGGTGGGCCAAGGTCTGGGTTACGCCACCGCGAATCGAGGCGGATGCCATCTTAACGCCGGATATCTGATTTTCTTTGAGAGAATAGGCCCTATCAACATGAATCCCCATTCCACGGGAGCAAAACCGGCATTTGTCGTGTTCCAGCAGAACACATTCGAGGCTGTCAGTTCTTCGGGCATCTGCTTGTTCACGACTTACGCCATAATACCTCCCGTAGCGCACCGAATAAAAAAACACGGATTGGTAATGCGCATAATTCAGGCGGTTCTAAACAATTCCGGCCCGGTGATGAATTATCAGAGTCTTCTTTTGCCGCACGGCATGGCGATCAACTTGCCGTCTGTGATGCCGCACCCGCATGCCATATCGAAGCTCACCGGCATGAAAATGAATATGGGAAAGTTTCTGCTGGCCGGCGAAAGAGACTGGAACGTCGAGCGTCTTTTTAACCTTAGGGAAGGGTTCACATCCGAGGAAGACAACCTTCCGGAACGCTTGCTGGAGGACCTTGAAGACGCAAGCAATCCGAAATCGCGAGTGCGGCTTTCTAAGATGATTCCAAGGTATTACAAGATTAGAGGCTGGAGCAAAAAAGGCATTCCCGCAAAGCGCAGATTGAAGAAACTCGGCTTGTTGAAGCAAGCAGGTTTCCTCAAGTCGTCAGAGCGTCTGACAATCCGCCGATGGGAGAAGGACTGTGGGACATGAAACCCAAAGAGCAATATCGCGGGGACAATTAACGACGGCGCTTCAATAATAATCACGGATTTACATATAGAGACGCGTAACCGGGGGCGATTTTCATAGCGGCGAACTGCTTCGTTGCCGCCACGTTTTTTTGTTCTGTAGGGGCGCGGTTTCCGCGCCCGATAACTACGACAATTTGGGGCGGGGCAACCCCGCCCCAACTGCAAAAATGCGCCTTGCGCCTCGCATTTCATCCGCTCTGAACAATCGCTCCCGAATCCTAATGACGGATTCGGGTTCAATTCTGAACAATCGTTGCCGCATCCAGACGGCGGATTCGAGAAGGGGAAACTCTCAAACGGGGGTAATGTCAGACGCTTCGCCGTCTTCATTAAAATGGAATTTCAGCACATCATCCGCCGCGCTTTCGCAAAAAGCGCGTGTGGCGGCGTCCAGTTTTTCGAATTTTTCAATAAGATAACGAGCGGCAGGAGTGAGCGTTGTGTTGTTTGTTTTAGAGCGTCCGCTGTTTCGCACGACAAGTTTTACGCCTAGTCTCTCTTCTGTGGCGTTGATTTTGCCCCAAATCGCTCGGTAGCTCATGCCGAGATGCCGCGCGACTTCGGCCAGAGAGCCTAACTCGTCCAACGCAACAAGAATTTGATGCCGGCCTTCTCCGAAGACTATCGCGCCGTTTTCATCGACGATTCGTGTTCGTGTGTCAATTTTTAGACTGCCTGACATGTCGTCTCCCGGAAATCTCTTCCAAATGCCAACTTATCACAAGCGCTATTATACACGAATTATTGCGAAATCGGCGAATTATCACAACTCATACAAAACAACTAACACGATAAGCGACAACAATGGCCGCATGGCGATGATGCCGAAAGCAGGTTTTGATTTTCACATCATGTTTACTGCCTGTCGCTATTGTCGCCTAGTCGAGACGCCATGTCGTTCTTATAGCCGAGTTCTTGCGCTTTGACGTCGAGGTGAAGCGACGCTATGTTTTCGAGCGGTGGATATACTATTCGTCCGCATTCCTTCAAGTCGACAGTTTTGATGTAATTGTTGCAGTTGTCGCACACGTCGATCCGGTACTCTTTCTCTGGTTCGATTTCAAAATACTTCAGTTTTTCGCTGTCTGTGTTTTTGCAGAAAGGGCAGAAAACCCGTCGCGCGGTCCATGCGAACCAGCAAAAACTACAGTGAAGAGTTCGTTTGCCATTTGTTTCGTGAAAAGAGATCGCAGGAGGGCTGCCGCACACCGGGCATGCGCCTTCGTCCAGCAGGGTGGTATTGTCGAGAGAAGCGCCCGCCCGCTGCGCTACGGTATAAAGCGACGGTCTTATGCTGTGATAGACGACGAACCCTAGAAACTCTTCGTCAACGCCTGCGGCAGACGCCTGAGCAGCAAGGTGTTTGACATCGGCGCTCAGGAAACGGCCATAAAGCTCTTGTGAATCGAATCGTTCATCTTTGACGTGGCTCATCACCGCTTTTGCTGAATCGGGAGCGGTCTCCTTGCCCAAAGATATGAGAGCTTGACATATTTCGAGCATAAGCGCGTCCGATTCTTTAACATCAGCTTTGAATTGGGATGGACGCATAAGCGGATAGGCATTTGATTCAGAGTTCATGACAGCTATTCGGTTCTCGTCTGAAAACAGGCTGACGATTAGTTTTTCCTGCGCCTCAAAGATTTCGCCGTACAAGGCTAGCATATCTGCGTAAGCGGGTCTTGATTTCGTTAGCGATTCAACCGCTTTTTTTACGTCTATGCGTGGTTTATCCGTTCGGTATGACATTATTGCCTCCTTAGCATAATCAACCAATTGCAGGCCGTCGAAAACAAAAGCTAAAAAGCAAATATGCGCAGTATACTTTTTGCCGGAACAAGCCGTCGTATATTGCGCACATTTTGCTTGCAAATATTACTATGATACCGCGATAAAAGCTATCCCGAATTACGCAAAGCGCTTGCCATTGACTATGCCACACGCGTATTCATGATAGAATTTCGGCTCGTGAGCGACAAGATAGATGGCATTAGTGTCGTCTTTGCTTAACAATCTGGCGCTCGGAGATTTCTTCTTAATCTCCGCGAGCCGCTTTTCGGACAGAGCCAGCATATCATCCCGTTCGCCGAAAAGAATGGCGCCTGTCGGGCATGACTTAGCGCACATGGGAATCAAGCCGTTCGAAACGCGATCAATGCACATGTCGCATTTTACAATCAGTCCGGTTTCCTCGTTGCGCCGAGGTATGTTGTACGGGCAGATGGATCGCATTTCCTCGAAGCCGTCCGCAGAGATTTTTTTCGTCTCTTTCGTGTAGATGATGGCTCCTGTTTTTTCGTCCTTAATCACCGAGCCGGGCGCTAAATCGTCAGCGATAATTTTGCATGGAGGTTCGATGCAGTGGCGGCATTGATCGGAAAAGAAATTCCACACCACTTTTCCATCGATCGTGTGATCGGCAAACCGGACGAGTTTCAGGGTCTTAGCGTTAAGGTCCTCTGGATTCTGATGGCTGCCGCGTTGCTTGGTAGGCGTCGCAGGAAGCCCTTTCCAATCCTTGCAGGCGACTTGGCAGCCCCTGCAAGCAGTGCATTTAGTTGTATCAATAAAGAAAGATTTGGCCATATTTTGTCTCCTGTTCAGTAAAGCGGGCGGACCTATCGGTCCGCCCGCGCTGTTATTATATGGAAAGTTCCGTTACCTTCGTCGCTTTCTCAATGTTGACGCAACAAGCCTTATATTCGGGGATGGTGGTGTTCGGGTCGCCCGCCGAAACGGTAAGTCTGTTGGTGGAGTCGCCGCATCCCGGAGTGGTCCAGCCAAAGGCAAACGGCATGCCGATCAGGTGGACGGTTTTGCCCATGACTTTGAAAGGCGTTATGCGAACGGTTACCATAGCGATAGCTTCCACTCTGCCTCTGGCGCTGGTTACGACTACGGGGTCGCCGTTCTTGATGCCCTTTTCCTGCGCAAGTTGCGGACTCATCTCGACATACAACTGCGGTTCAGCCTCCAGCAATGCGGGAGTGTTTCTGGTCTCGCCGCCGCCGCACCAGTGCTCGGTCATGTTGTACGTCGTCAGGACTATCGGGAAACGTTCGTCTCCCGGAGCCGCCAAGGGATCCATGTCGCTTGAAAGGATTTTTGCGCATGGATTGCTGAGCTGGGAAGATAACGAATGCTTCTTAATAGGAGTTTCGACTGGCTCGTAGTGCTCGGGGAACGGGCCGTCAACGCGTCCCGGTCCGAACAACTGGCCGTGTCCTTCTTTTTGCATGATAAATGGATACTTGCCCTTGCCGGTGGCCATCGGCGGCCATGCTCCGTCGGGAACGTCGCCTATCCATTTTTCTCCGTCCCACTCGATTACCGCTCTCTCCGGATCCCACGGTTTTCCATTCAGGTCGACTGAAGCCCGATTGTATATAATCCTTCTGTTGACGGGCCAGCACCAAGACCAGTTCGGGAAAAGCCCGATCTTTTTCTGCATGGGAGTCTGGGTGGCGTCTCGCTTTTTCGCTTTATTGCCGTCCGCGTCTGTGTAGCTGCCGGCATATACCCAGACTCTGCACGATGTCGTGCCGTCGGCTTGCAACATGGCAAAACTCGGCACGAGAGAGCCTTTCTTATACTGCTTTCCGTCGATAGTCACGTCTTCAAGGAAATATCCATTGATGTTGCGAGCCATTGCGTCGGGATCGTATTTCTCCGGCCAATCAAGATTCAGGAGAGGTTCGGGACACACTCCGCCGTCTTTCTTATAAAGCGCTCTAACGCTGTTGATGATTCCGACGATGGAGTCTCCCATCGCTCTTGAATCGCCCTGAGGGGGAACAGCCTGATTGTGCCAAAGAAGCCATCTTCCGCTGTTGCTGATGCTGCCGTCTTTTTCAAGGCGGTGGGCGGAAGCGAGCAGGAAGACTTCAGTTTTAATCTTTTTCGGGTCCATGCCCGGCCCGCGCCAGAAGTCGGATGATTCCGTGTGGTTGGTCTCGGCAACGCAGAGCCAATCCAAGTTGGACATTGCTTTTCTGATCTTGTTGGTATTGGGCAGGCTTTGCGCCGGATTTGTCGCCCAGACGAAACCGCCTTTCACTTGACCTTTGAGCATCTTGTCATACAAATACATGAAAGAGTAATCCGCTCCGGCATCGTTCTTCGGAATCCATTTGTATCCGAAATCATTCTCTTTAGTGGCTGCCGAGCCGTACCAACTTTTCAAAAGGCTCACCATGTATTTCGGAGTGTTGCTCCACCAGTTGGCGCTCATCGGGTCCTTGCTGACAGGCGTGTTGGCCTTTAAGTAGTCCTCAAGAGTCAACCAGTTTGTGTTGGGCACGGCCAAATAGCCCGGAATGATGTGGTACAAAAGCGCATGGTCTGTGGAGCCTTGAACGTTCGGCTCGCCACGCAGAGCGTTTACGCCGCCGCCCGCGATGCCGATGTTGCCAAGCAACAACTGTATCATGGCGCACGCGCGGATATTCTGCACGCCGACCGTGTGCTGCGTCCATCCGAGAGCGTATAGCATGGTTCCGGCCTTGTTCGGCTTGCCGGTCGCGCCCATCGTGTCGTACACTTTCACAAGGTTCTCTTTCGAGACGCCGGTGATGTCCGAAACGACGTCCAGCGTGTAGCGAGAATAATGCTTTTTCAGCATATTCAAGACGCATCGCTCATGGGCGAATGTTTTGTCCTTCTTAGGAATTCCGCTTTCATCCGTCTCCATCGTCCATGTGCTTCTGTCGTACTTGCGGTTGACCGCGTCAAGCCCGGAGAACACGCCGTCGTTGAACGAGAATTTCTCGTTGACGATGAATGAGGCGTTGGTGTATTCAGTCACATATTCCTTGAAATACAGCTCGTTTTCGAGGATGTACTTGATCATGCCGCCGAGGAACGCGATGTCCGTTCCGGAGCGCAATGGAACATGCAAATCGCTTCTTGCTGACGTGCGGGAGAATTTCGGGTCCACGTGGACTATTGTCGCGTTGCGTTCTTCTTTTGCCCTCATCGCCCATTTAAAACTTATGGGATGATGTTCCGCCGCGTTGCTTCCCATTATGAACACGACATCGGCGTTCTTGATGTCGATGTAGTGATTCGTCATTGCCCCTCTGCCGAACGACTCTGCCAGAGCCGGTACAGTGGCGGAGTGTCATATACGGGCTTGGTGATCTACGTATACGACCCCCATTCCGCGCAATCCTTGATGAACAAGCGCGCACTCTTCGTTATCCATCTGCGACGAGCCTTGCCAGAAGATAGATTCCGTCCTGTTAACTTCTATTCCTGCGTCATTCTTGATTTTGAATGTCGCGTCTCTTGTTTCTTTAATTACTTCAGCGAGCCTGCCGAACATCCAGTCCCAGCTTTTTTCTTCCCATTTGTCGCTGTACGGAGCCCTGTACATCGGTTTGTACACCCGATGATCGCAGTTCACCATGTTCAACATGGCGGCTCCCTTGGCGCACAATGCCCCTTCGTTAATGGGATAGTCCGGGTCTCCCTCCGTGCTCACTATCTTGCCGTCTTTCACGTGCGCAATGATGTGGCACGAAACCGAGCAGAACGGACATACTGTAATAACTTCTTTAGCGCCGCTGATTTTCAGACCGTCCGCGTGGTCAGTAATCAGCTCTTTCGCATAGCCGATCGGCGCCAAGGCTATGCCGGCAAAACCAATGCCGCACAACATAAGAAAATCACGCCTTGTCAAATCCATGCTAATGCTCCTTTCCTTTTAATAAGTGTCAGCAGCTTGTAGTATTGCGCTTCACACTTTATCGCTGTTATTTGTGATTCTAAACGCTCGTTTTGAGAGTAGTCAATAGCATAATATGTGTTATTATTAGCACAATAATAAGCATGTTATTATTAACATATTATGCTGTGTTAATATTAACATATATGTTGAACGTATTATTAAAATAGGATGACTGAATACGACGAAGAAGTATTGGAGACGGTTATTTATACAAACTACTTATTTATCGTGATATAGGCTAATTCGCCGGGGCAGTTCATTGGGGTCAGAATGCCGCCGCTTTGGCTTAGTTTGCGCATGATTGCTTCTGGCTTTAGGACTCTTACGCCGGCAATAAGGTCCGCCCCGTAGTCGAACAAAACATTTGACATCGGGGTGCTCGGCCCCATGACGATTGTGTATGCGTTCGCTTCGGACGACAGCGCGAGCAAACGCTCGATGGACTTGTTGACGACCGCCGAGCCGGTTATGACGACGATGTCGCTTTCCGGAATCACATATTCAGACGCTGAGGAGGGTATGACGCCGCCGTCGGGATCAATAAGCTCCTGATCAAGTTCAAGCACCCACAACTGTTTTGCGATCCTTCTGATTTTTTCTGAAAAAGGAAAAGCGCCCACCATGACAATATTTTTATCTTTCGCCATGTCAAGAATGATGTCGACTGCATTATTTTCGCAATTTTCTGACAATGGAACCATCGAGTTTATCGCTGCCACGCCGATTCCCGCTTCCACAAGGTTCCACGATCTAGCTAAGCAAGCGAGTTCGAGGGTCGAATTGTCAGTGAGCGAACCCATGCGGTTCGTATAATTGCCTGCGGAGTTGCGCGGTTCGTAAACTGTAGCGATCCCACATCTGTCGCCATGAACGCCCGCCCACGAAAGGCCGACCCGGACATCTTTTGTTGCGGTGTCGTATTTTATTACTGACTCGATGAGATCTTCAATCAAGCTGCAATTCGTCATATCTTTCGTCTCCGCTGGTTGTGCGCAGAAGCGCGACTTTGAAAATGCGTCAGTTGAGTTTCAACGATTTGTTTTTCATTCCGTTCATTGATAAATACTTCATGGTTTCGCGATATGTTTTCCTCGATCCGAGCATAGATGAATCGTCCGCAGCATTGGCGTCAAAGACCGGCACGCAAATCTTTCTCATGGCTCCTGCTTCGACTTCCAAGATTTTGACGTTGATTCCGTAAACTTCTCTCATATTATCTTCAGTAATGACATCTTCCGGAGAGCCGATTTTTACGAACACACCTTTGTTCATAAGAGCCACTTTGCCGGGAAGAAGAAACGAATGGTCCGGGAAATGAGACGTAATAACAATGGCCATGCCGCTTTCGGCCAGACAGCCCACTAATTTTAGAAATCTCGTCTGATTGCCGAAATCCAGATGCGAGACAGGCTCGTCAAGAAAAAGAGCCAAAGGTTTCTGAGCGAGCACTCTGGCTAAAAACACCAGTTGCCGTTCGCCTTCGCTCAGGTGGTTGTACGGCCTGTCGCTGAGGCCGGACAGACCGAGAGCTTCCAAGGCCTCGCGAGCTATGGCAATATCTTTTTTGCCCGGAGAGGAGAATGAGCCGAGGTGAGGCGCGCGCCCTGTAAGAATGACGTCAAGAACAGAAAGAGGAAACACCGGACGGTGCGATTGAGGCATGTATCCGACTCGTCGGGCGATCTGATCCCTTGACATCCCGGAGATGTTTTTGCCGTTTATGGAAACCGAGCCTCTGTCGGGGACGCGCAAGTTGTTAAGGCATTTGAGAAGAGTTGTCTTTCCGCACCCATTCGGTCCGAGGATTGATAGTATTTCCCCTCTCTGGAGAGAAAAGGAAATATTTCTAAAACCTCCTGCCTCTTGCTCAGATTCATTGTACCTGAAACCAGCTTCTTTGACTGTTATCATGCCCAGCTCCTGTCATTGGTTGCTATGAGATATAGAAAAACCGGAGCGCCGACGAGAGCCGTGAGAATTCCGAGAGGAATCTCGACGGACGCCGAGGAGCGCGCGATGTTGTCTATGAAAAGCAAGTAAACCGCGCCCATCAGGGCGGACACCGGAAGAAGTTTTTTGTGACATGGGCCGACTATCATTCTGCATATATGCGGTATGACAAGCCCTATCCAGCCGATTATGCCGCTGACGCACACTACTGAAGCGGTGACCATCGTGGCGCTTACGACGGTTATAAACCTGAATCTCGTGGTATTCAAACCGAGCGTCATGGCTTCTTCTTCGCCCATTGCCATTATGTTCAGTCGCCACCTGATCGAATACAGAACAGCCAAGCCGACAGTCATCGGAACGGCTGCGAACATAATGTCTCGGTTGTCCACCGAAGCGAGGCTGCCCATCAGCCAGAAGACGATGGACGGAAGCTGATCCACGGGGTCTGCGACATATTTCAACATGGCAAGCAAAGCGTTGAAAACGCCGCCGACAGCCATTCCCGCCAGTATGAGGGCAAGCGTGGAATTGCTCTTTACAAACCTGCCAGCCACATAAACCAGCCCGACTGACAGAAGGCCGAAAGCAAAGGCGAGCGTCTGCACGACCGCTATTTCCCCGCTCAGGAGAATTCCAAGTCCGGCGCCGAATCCGGCTCCGGAAGCCACGCCCAATATGTCCGGCGAGGCTATAGGGTTTCTGAACAGGCCTTGAAACGCCGTTCCCGCCGCAGACAGGCCAGCGCCAGCCATAATCGCCGCGATTATTCTCGGAAATCTGATGTGATACACGACCGTTTTCAGAATGCCGCCTTCCGTCAAATCCTCTCCCGTCAGAAGAAATCTGACTAATTCGGCGATTCCTACCGGATATCTGCCTATGATAAACGACGCTATGACAAGCAGTATCAGAGCAACGACGAGAACGGATGAAAATATCGCTCGTTTCACGCCGGCTTCGCCGCCGCAAGCGCCGTTGTCTCCGTTTATCGAGCTTTCTTTCGAAGATGTTTTCGCTTTCATAGGTCCCCGATCAAGCTCGACAGTTGGCTTTCGGAAAGTTCGTAATGGTAGAACTTCGAGTAAAAATCACGCGTTTTTTTCTTCAAATCAATGTCCGAAAACAGTTCAGGATAAAGTATTTTGGCAGTCCAGTATATCCCGACAATCTGATTGGGTCCGGGCGGGCCGTCGAACCATGAAAAAGGGTTGTCAGGTCTGACATAGACGCGGCCGCTTCGCGCCGCTTCGACGCTTTTCCATTTGGGATGAGACATGATTTCCTTTTTAAGGGTGTTTTGCGTTCCGCGTCCGATGATAATCACCGCCGGGTTCCAACTGATAACCTGTTCCATGGAAACCTCGGCCATGCCCTGCCGCTTGTCGTTTTTCATATCGATAGAGGCCACATTCACGCCTCCGCAAACTTCTATCAACTCGGTGCGGGGCGACTCGGACGGCTCGGTGTTAAGTCCCTTTTTTCCCTCGGCGTAATAGACGCGGACTTTTTTCTCGTCGGGAATATCATTCGTTCTTGATTCGACGAGGCGCACTGCCTCTTTGTGCCATGCTATCAGTTCCTCTGTTTTTTCCACTTCTCCCGCCGCTCGCCCTAGGAGTCGAATCGAGTCTTCATAGTTTTCAAATCCATTCCATCTGTCGAGACACACCACAGGAATACTGCCGAATCGGGATTGCATTCTTTCAATATTTTCCGGTCCTCCGGCGAAAATCACGTCCGGATCGGCGGCGATGAATGATTCATAGTTGCCGGATTGGGCCGTATGCCACCCTCCCAGAACGGGAAGGTTGCGATATTTTTCCGGAATGAAATCCCCGTTCGGCTCAACATTGAAGCCCATCAGCTTGTCAGGCGCTAGCATATACGCCAAAACCATATCCACTGCGCCAGTGGCAAGAATGCGGGTTGTTTTCTTCGGAACTTCGACTTCTCTGCCGCATTTGTCGATGATTCTTATCAAGCTATCGGCGGAGGGGCCCGCCGCGTTATGATCATCCCGGCACCCGCATAAGAAAAACAGCGACAGAAGAGCAAAAAGCTCCGCTCCGAAACGCCGCCATGAACGGTGGTTTTTCATTACGCAATTGCGGTTGCAAACGCTCGGCATAATATATCCTTATCGCAACATGATAACTTCAACGACATCGCCTTCCGAATAGGAATCGATATCGGCGGGCATCACGATCAGACAATTAGTTTTGGCAAGATTTGAGGCCATGCCCGTTTCGCGGGGATCAAGAGCATGAACAAGGGCTTTGCCGCTGGAATAACGGAGATGTCCCCGCGTGAAGCGCGTGCGATCTGCGTTCTCGAAATACGAGTTTTCCATAAAGGCCCTAATCCGTTCGGGAGCCGCTTGAGAGGCTCCCATCATCTTCATCAGGGCCGGTTTGACAAACATCTCGAAACCTATCATCGCTGAAACCGAATTTCCGGGCAGTCCGAAGAATGGTTTTCCTCTCAGAGTTCCGAATACCACAGGTCTTCTGGGCTTGGTTCTGGCATTCCAGAAAATCAGTTCGCCTTCCTTTTCTAGGAGAGAAGCCATAAAATCAAATTCGCCGACGGATGTTCCGCCGCTTGTCGTCACCAGATCGCAACTGTCCGCCGCGTTCAGAACGGAGACTTTCAGTTCTTCGTAATCGTCTCTCACAATATCGCGCAACGAATGCCTGACTTTGAGTTCGGCGCATCTGGCTGCGAAGAAACACCGATTTGCGTCATAAATCATGCCCGATCCAAGCGGGTCGCCGGGAGCGGCGAGTTCGTTGCCGGTAGTTATGATGCCGGCCAAAGGCGATTTCCCGACGTTGACGCGCGCTATGCCGGCTCCAGCGATTAAGGCGGCGTCTGCCGCTCGTAGAATATGTCCCGATGAAAACAGTTTTGTTCCTTTTCTCAGGTCGTTTCCTCGACTTCTCACATATTGCTTTACGGCTACATTATCGTCAATCAAAATGTGTCCGTCGAGCGCTTCCGCGTTTTCCTCAGGAATAACAGCGTCGGAGCCTGCCGGCAGAGGCGCGCCTGTGAAAATTCGCGCAGCAGTTCCGCTGGATAGAACTCCGCCGTGGCAGTCTCCCGCTCTGACGCAGCCGGCTACTCTAAGCTTAAGCGGAACGCCGGCTGCTATGCCGCATGTGTCGAGCGAATTCACGGCATAGCCGTCCATTGCAGAGACATCTAAGGCCGGCGCATCGATCTCCGACACAACGTCCTCCGCCAGAACTCTGCCGGAGCAATCACAGATCTCGATGCTCTCGGCGTCCATGAGCGGCAGATGATTAAAAATGGCCGCGAGCGCGTCTTCATACACGAACATGGCGCTATCCTTCGGATTCCGAGTTGTCGCGGCTTCACAATTTGACATTTTCTCCTCAGTTCTATTACTACGGCGCGGTTTAGCTCGCTCGCGGCGACGCAATTCGTCTAACGCCTCGCTCAAATCTTTTCGACGCTCACAGCGCACGCTTTGTATTCGGCGGTTTGCGTGATGCTGTCGAAAGCGGCGTTCGTGAGCCAGTTGGCGCATCCTTCGCGGAAATGGAACGCCATCCAAACTAGACCGGGAGGGACTTCTTTCGTTACTTTCGCCTTGACTTCCACCGAGCCGCGACGAGAACAAACTCGCACTTTTTCACCGCCGCTTACGCCGAGTCGCTCGGCGTCTTCTGGCGAAATATCCGCCGACTCCTCTCCCAGAACATCGTCGAATCCCTGACACCTGCCGGTCTGTGTTCTTGTATGATAGTGAGTCAGCCGCCTTCCAGTGCTCAACACGAAAGGATACTCTTCGTCTGGGATTTCAGCGGGGGGAACCCAGTCCACCGGTGTGAACAGCCCTTTGCCCCTTGTGAATTTTCCGTCTTTGTGAAGGAAACCTGTTCCCGGATGGTCTATTGACGGACATGGCCACTGTATGCCGTCATTTGTTAAGCGATGGTATTTGATGCCGGCGAGCGCAGGCGCGAGGGCGGACACCTCGTTGTCCCATATCTCCTGCGCGCTGTCCGGTTTCCATTCCTGTCCGAAGCGTTTCGCTATCTGTTTGAAAATCCACCAGTTGGGCATGGCCGCGCCCGGCGCTTTGCTTGCGGCGCGCGTCATGTTGACCCGCCGCTCGCTGCTCGTGAACGTGCCTTCGTTCTCGCTCCAAGCGGCCGCAGGAAATATCACGTCCGCGAACCGCGTTGTTTCCGTAGGAAATATGTCTTGGCACACTAGAAATTCGCATGACTCTAGGCAGCGTTCCACATGGCTTATATCAGGCTCGGAGTTTGCGAGGTTTTCACCGAAAATCCAAAGAGCTTTGACATTGCCCGATTTTGCCAATTCCAGCATTGCGGGGCTTTTCAATCCTTCTTTGCCGGGAAGCTCTTTGACGTCCCATGCTTTCTCGAACTTCGCCCGGACTGCCGCGTCCTCAACTCTCTGATATCCGGGAAACACATTCGGCAGCGCTCCCATATCGCACGCGCCCTGCACGTTGTTCTGTCCCCGCAGAGGGTTCACCCCTCCGCCCTTAAGCCCCACGTTGCCGAGCAGCATCTGAAGGTTCGCCACAGACATGACGTTATGCGTGCCGCACACATGCTCGGTTATGCCGAGTGTATAAATAACCATTGCCGCATTTGCGGAAGCGAGCATCCGGGCCGCCGCGCGGATAGTGTCCGCGCTCACGCCGCTTATTGCCGAAGCTCTCTCCGGCGGATATTCCGCCGCCTTCGCTTTCAACGCTTCAAAATTCTCCGTGAAGTTCTCCACGTAATCCTTATCGTACAGATTCTCCGCGATAAGAACATGCATTATCCCGTTGAGCAACGCTATGTCGCTGCCGACGTTCAGGCGGCAATGGATATCCGCGAATTCAGCGAGGCGATGGGCGCGCGGGTCGATTAGTATCATCCGGGCGCCGCGGTTCACGACGGCGTTCTTGACCAACGTGGCGGCAACTGGATGCGCCTCTGTCATGTTTGAGCCGATTATCAGAAAAAGCTTTGCCGAGGAGAACTCGTTAAAGCTGTTTGTCATTGCTCCGGAGCCGAACGAAGTGGCCAGACCGGCCACTGTGGGCGCGTGTCAAACCCGCGCGCAGTGATCTATGTTGTTCGTCTTAAAGACCGAGCGAAACAGCTTTTGCATGTTGTATGAATCTTCGTTTATACTGCGGGCGCAGCTAACGCCCGCAACCGCGTCCGGCCCGTGTTTCTTAATAATTTCCTTTATCTTATCTGCGGTCAGATCGAGAGCTTCATCCCATGTGGCTTCGCGGAAAGCGTCGCCTTCTCTGATAAGCGGAGTCTTGAGTCTTTCCTCCGAATAGATGAAGTCATAACCGAATCGGCCCTTTACGCAAAGACGCCCTCTGTTCGGTTCGGCATTTTTAACTCCTGTCACTTTGACAATTTTCCCATCCTTCACATGCAGCCATTGCTGGCAGCCGACTCCGCAGTACGGACACGTGGTTCTTACTTTTTCCATTTCCCACGAGCGTCCCATGCGGATAGATTTTTTTTCAGTAAGAGCGCCAACCGGGCAGGACTGGACGCAATTGCCGCATAACACACATTGAGATTCGATGAGGCCGCGATTTATAGGCGTGGAAACGGCTGTGTCATAGCCGCGATGAGCGAAGTCGATTACGCAATCGCCCTGAACCTCGGCGCACGTCCGAACACATCGCCCGCAAAGTATGCACTTGTTGTAGTCGCGCACATAGAATGGATTGTCGTCCAGCGCTGCATAATTATGTTTCTCCGCCGATGGGTAACGCGACTTACGCGCGCCGAACTCGTAAGCGTATTCCTGAAGGCTGCAAGCTCCCGCTTTCTCGCATGAAAGGCAGTCTTCAGGATGGTCTGACAGAAGCAGTTCAATAATAGCTCTTCGCGCCCGTTGAATGCGCGGCGTTTCGGTGCGAACCGCCATGCCCTGCGCCGCCGGGACGCAGCAAGACGCTACGGGCGCGCGCGCTCCCTCGACTTCAACAACACAGATTCTGCACGCGCCGTACGGTTCAAGCGCCGATTCGTGGCAAAGAGTCGGAATTCTCACTCCGTTTTTGCGCGCGACATCAAGTATCGTCATTCCTTCACGGAACGAAACTTCAACTCCGTTTAATGTTAATGTTTGAATTGTGCTCACCCCTTTGAAACCATCAGCCGATATGAATTGAGCGCGCAGATTTCCGCGCTCATTCTTGGCTGTAGTATGATTCGCCGCCGCAGGCGGCGCATAAGTCCGAATCGGACTCGGGATATGCCTCTCCGCATTCCGGGCATGTCAATATCTTTTTCGGCCCGTCTTTATGTCCGGACTTCACAGGAACCGTTACGCGATGTGCGCCCAAGATGCTTTCGTGGGCGTCACGGATGTTTTTCATCAGCAGTTGAAAGTTCTGCTCTTTTTTGGGGACAAGCCTGAAAAACCAGTTCTTAAGTTCAGGATAATCGCCCAGTTTCGACGAATCGAGGAAAACCCTGACGCCTTCGCCTGTGTATTTGTCATAAAAAGATAGCGCGAAACGCCCGTAGTCGCTCACTTTCATCCATTCGTTGCCAGTGGAACACAGGGTGAGAATCTGGATCGCGTCCGGGAGGCATTTCCCCGTTTCACAAACCGCGTTGAATATGCAGCCTTCAGGCAGATGCCTGAGCGCAAGTCCAACCATGGCGCCGCCGATCACGAGACCGGGAGCGCCGAACCCATGGAATTCTTCCGCCATTTTTAGAAACTCTTCATAAGAATACTCCCGGCCCTTGTAATCCCGGCACCATGCTTGTTGGCTTCCGCCGCTTGCGACATCATTCTCATCATGAGATTTCATAACTTTTCACTGCTCCTTGTTGTCATATTTACAAAGCCTTTGCGATATGTTTAATAGCGCATAACGCTTGGCAAAAAAAATGCTTTCCGAATCCAATTATGAAACATATCCTTCGTTGCGACTCTCGCACGACACTGCAATTATGCCATTTCAGACATAGTTGCGTCAATACAAATAAAATCTCAACTTTGTTTCAACCAAATAAAAATTGCGCATGATTTCATGATTAAATTATTTCAGAATACTTGTTGTCTTTAACAACATTTCCATATAATTAAGCATACAACTTCTGTATTGTGGCATGAACAGTCGTTGAAATGCTTTTTTATCGAAAATGGCTTTCAATCGCGGCTGTTGTTGATGTTGGCATAACGCGCAACGGCCGTTGAGATTATAAGATTGCGGTAAGTCATATTTTTGGCATAGATAATTTTGATAAGGAGCGGAATGTTGCGGTTGGATCCATTGCCCACGAACGAAATCCTAGGCATGTGGAAGGAATTCCAGAGGGAGGAATTTCCGGATAAAAAGCATGTGAGGGGTTTCGTATATGTTCATACTCCATATTGCTCAAGCAAATGTAAATTCTGCATGTACGAGTCGGAGCCGCTTCTGAAAAAAGGGGATTTGTCGGCGGAAAAAAGAGACTTGCTTAATGAGGCTCTGGAGGCTGCCGAAGCTGTCGAAGGGATTGAGTTTGACGGCTTATATTTCGGAGGGGGAACGCCGACTATTTACGAAGAAGGCGATTTCGACGACGTAGTGTCCGCAGTTCGAAGCTGCTTTAAGCTGTCGGGAAGGGCTGTTTCGACATGCGAGATGAATCCGAACTCGGCGACTCCGGGAAAAATAATTTCTGCGGTTGAGCATGGGATTAATAGAATAAGTTTAGGGATTCAAACGCTGACGCCGAAGGTATTGGAGATTGCGGGCCGGCAGGAAGCGGACCTGAAGCAGACGGCTGAGCTTGTTGTTTTCGCGAAAAAATGCGGCGTGAGCGTGGTGAATATTGACCTATTGGCTCCTCTACCCGGAGAGACGGAGAAGTCTTTCTACGAGACGGTTGAGAAGGCGTCAGGATTAGGCTTTGACACGGTGACTCTATACTGCCTTCAAAATCTGGGGCTCAAGTATTCTCCCTTTGAAATGGCGATGAACGAGGAAGCGCTTGGAGGTTGGGATAGGATTAAGGAAATATTTACAAAGGGTTTGGAAAGATCGGGCCGCACGATTTCAAAGGAATCATCCAAACTGACAACGTGTTTGATAGCCGGCAATTCCGAGAATCTATATAATGAAAGCAACAGATACGAGCTTCACAGCAGAAATCCTGTCGCGGTGTTGGGGCTTGGTCGGAACTCATGCTCAAACTTGTTCGGAAAGGTTTTTTATAAAAATTCAGGCCGCGACGGCGCGGCGCTAGATTCGGTAGGCCGGAGGTATATAGGATATCGAAAAGATATTTTCGAAGAAGCTCTGGATATGATCCTTTTACATTTAAGAGACGGAGTCGGCTTGCCTTTTCAACACTTCGAATCGATTTTCGGCTATGACGCCGAAGGGTTTGTCAGAGCAAATTTCGGGATGCTGATAGATAGGGGCTTTATTAGTTTTTCTTCTTCTAGCGTGGAGTGCGGGATTAAGTTTGCCGATGCGCTGAAGTTTTTTGAGTTCAGCAAGACAATCAAACAGTTGATATTCAGTTCGAAACCGCGAAACCGCCTAAAATCCGGCGCGGAGTGATTCGACGGAGCGTAATGCGTCTTCTATCGAATAGACCGTAGCCAAGCTTGTCTTCGCCGTGCCGCTCAGCATAATCCTTTGCTTAAATTGAAAAAGTGAAAGTCATCGCATGTATTGTCAACTGAGGGTGTTATAATATACTAAACATGTGATATGCGTAAGGTTATGAGTTGAAAGTGCGAGGAGCGAGAGGCATGAAAAAGACATTTTTTGTTCTATTGATTCTGTTCACTTCCGCGGTTGTTTTTGCCGGGACGTTGTCCGGCATGGAGATTTCAGGGACGGTATGGACGATTCCGACGAAAGAAGACGATAAAGCTTCTGAAAAAGTGGCTCTGAAGCCGGCGCCCGGAGTCGTGGTGAAAGCCGTGTCAATCGAAGGGGCGTCGCTAGCCGAGGGCAAAACAGACGATAAAGGCGTGTATAGAATTCAATTGCCGGAGGGAAGGGAAACGCGCGTATTAAGCGCGGAGATGGACGGAGGGCCGATTAGGACGATTCTTTTCGGGAAAACGAACGATATAGACCCGGTGACGGAAGCGTTGACATGGAAGATTATATCCGCTGATCCCGCAAATTACACATCAGCGGAGTTCGAACTCATGACGAAGGAGTTGCGGATTTTGGCGGACAGGATAGGTTATCCGGAAGGCGCAACAGCTATCGGCGCGATGGATTACATGATTGACGTCCCGGATTTCAACATAGCTTTGACGGATCTCGCGGCGACTTACGGCGCGTCCGGGGACAGCGTCGCAATTACGGATGAAGTGAAATCAGCCGTGGAAAGCTTTGTGAAAGCGTTCAATTTCAATGACGCGCAAAAGATAAAAGACATTCTGGTCGAGTCTCCTGAGATATTCATTGACGGCTCCGTTATCAAAAACGCGGACGAGGTAGTCGGAAAAATTCGGGAACTGCACAAGATGTTCGGAGACATAACTCTTGATGTCAGTTTTGCGGCGCTCTCTGCGAACGACAATAAAGCGTTGGCGCTGACTTACGAAAGAATACGGATGAGCAATCTGAATGGCGAAAATCAGAACATAGATGAAAGCTGGATATCCAAGAATGAGCTTGTTCGAAAAAATGGGAAATGGATTATTTCTAAAAGAGGGATGATGGATTGCGTGGTGGTCAAGTCGGCGATCGAGACTGACGGGAGGCTCAACGATTGGGCGGGAATATCTCCATGCTACAGAAAATCGGCGGACAGCCCTGAAACGGATGGAATAACCGCGATGTTTTTTGCTAGGGACGATAAGTTTCTATACTGGCGGATGGATTTGAACATGCTCACGAGAGTTCCGCTGGCCGGGGAGCCTTCAAAGCTGGGCGTGCCGAGGGGAGAGTTTTATGTTCATTTTTACGGGAATGAGGACAATCAGAACTGCGACAATTTGATCAATGTGGTGAATAACGACTTAACAAGCGCGGCTTCAGGCGTGAGAATATGCGCGAGGGATGAAAAAGGCGAGGAAAAAGACTCGACGCACTCGCATAATAAATTCGCCGTCGGTAGCAGGTTTATTGAGGGAAGCGTCCTTCTTGAAGATATATTCTTTCTCAAGGACGAGCTATTCAGTTTCGCAAAGGGAAAGAGAAGGTTAAGGCCGGGAGCGCCGGAAGAGCCGTTTTTCACCACGAACAGAATAAAGCTGGTTTTTTAGCGGAATTTTATCAGCGGGCCTGCGGGCGGCATCTCGACCCGCGAGGAGATCGCTCAGGAGGCGGTTTATGGCGTTCGCCCTCGACAAGAGAAATCGCTTCCTCCTTCTGAATCCCCCATTCAAACGCAAGATATTAAGGGATTATTACTGTTGCACTTTTTCTAAAGCCGGCTACCTTTGGCATCCGATAGACCTACTCGTTCAGAGCGGGATTCTAGGCGAAAGCGGTTCGGTGGCTGTTATAGACGCGGTGGCGAAAGGGATGTCGCGCGAATCAGTCGTCGGGGCGGCGGCTGATTTCCGCCCGACTGCGGTTTTCTGTCTGGTCGGCTCTCTTTCGGTCAAATCCGACATCGATCTGATGTTGGAGATTAAGAACAAAACAGGCGCGAAAATCATTGTTTCAGGCGACGCGTGTCTTGAGCGACCTGAGGAATTTCTCGATAAGCGCGCATATATAGACGCGATTCTTTTTGATTTTACTTCAAGCGATATTCTCCGGCTTGCGGAAGACGATTTCGAAAGCGCGGATTCGTCGGCTCACAGAATAAACGGAGAAATCAAACTCAGGAGAAACCGCAAAAAGAAGGAATTCAGTTATCCCGTTCCATGCCACGACAAGTTCGAAAGCATATCTTACAAGATGCCTCTTGTCCCGACGGAGTTCAAGACCGTGTTGGCTTCGTTCGGATGCCCTTATTCTTGCGCGTTTTGCAACAGCGGGGTTTCTTCGCTGGGGTTCTCTTTCAGGAACCATGAGAATTTGATGGAGGAAATTGCGAGTCTTAGTTCGCGAGGCGCGCGCCATATTTTTTTTAAAGATATGACTTTCGGCGTTGACGAAGCGCGGACAGATAGACTGTGCCGGGAACTCGTCGATGCGGCGAAGGGATTGACATGGCACGCTTACACAAGGCTGGATTTGCTTAACGAGCAGAGAATCGGGATGTACTCGGAAGCAGGATGTCGATTGCTTCAGATGGGCATAGAAACTGCTGACGCGGAGCTCGGCCGTAGTATGGGCAAGAATGTGGACATTGCGCGCGCCCGGGAGATATTCGGCATGATGAAGAAGAAAGGAATAGCCGCAGGGGCGCATTTCATATTGGGCTTGCCCGGAGAGAGCGCAAAGAGCGCGTTTTCGACCACGGTCGCGGCGGTCAGGCTTGATCCCGGATACGCTTCTTTCAATGTTTTCGCCTCAAGACCGGGATCGAAGCTTAGAGAGAGCGGCGGCGTGGCGAGAGCGGCTTCCTCTACCGCCGGTTTTGTCGCGAGGCTTGCGTATGCTTTATTCTACATGAGGCCGAGCAAAGTTCTCTTTCTGATGAAGAAAACAAAATGGAAAACAAGCCTTGCTTCTTTCGCCGAGGCTGTCAGGTATATTATGTTTATGCCCGAAGCAAGACGGGATCGAACGAATAGAAAGGCGACGCAGCCATAGACTGATCGATGGTTGCCCGATTTTTTATTTCGCTCGCAATGCGTTTTTTGATACAATGGATTTTGTGGGAATGGACGCGGTGGATTGATGGCCGGATGGCAATCCGCGTTTGTCGTTCGGAAGAGGGCGGAGAAGGAAAATGATTATCCATTGTCCATTGAATCAGAAGACGGCTTCAATGCTTAATGTGTTCGCGGCGGCCGGGGCAGAGGAGTTTTATCTGGGTTATCGCAATGCGGGAATTTCTAAGGAAGATTGTTTTAATCGCCGGTTCGGAGGGCTGACCAATTTTGATTCTGTGGAATCGGCACTGGCTGTTTGCGAGAATGCGGGGAGAATAGGCGCTAAAACTTTTGTGGCGATAAACGAACTTTTTTATCCGGAAAGCTGGCATGACGCTCTAATCGATGACGTTAAAAAGTTGTCGGCGGGCGGAGTTTTCGGATTCATAGTTTCCGATATAAACCTCATAATTAAACTAAAAAAAGCCGACAGCGGACTTTTTATCGTTCTAAGCTCGACTGCCCATGTGATGAATGTCAAATCAGCGGCGTTTTACAAGGGGCTGGGCGCGGACAGGATAGTGCTCCCCAGACAGCTTTCACCGGCCGAAATCGCGAAAATCGCAAGCAGTCCGACGGACTGCTGTTATGAGTTGATAGTGACCAATGAAGAATGTCCCTATTTGGAAGGAGTCTGTTCGTATTGCCATTTTCCCGGAGAGGAATCGCCGAATATGTGCAGGCAGGCGACGTTGTTCAATCATTTGCCGGCCGGATTCGGATATTCGATGGACTCGTGCGGAGTATGCGCGCTTTATTCGTTGAGAAACAGGAAAGATTTTGTTTTAAAGATAGCAGGCAGAGGACTAGGGGGAGGTCTGATTTTTAAAGACATAAGGTTTCTTAAAAGCGTGGTTGAACTTATCGATGGGAGCGAGAGCGAGGAGGAATACGGGAGGAAATGCGCCGAGTCGCACAAGGAAGTATTCGGAGAGCGATGCGGAAGGAAGTGTTATTACAGAGTCGGGCGAATGCCTGACTTAAATGTCACAGGAGAGACTGCGAGACCGCAGATGGTTCAGGGAGTGGTCAAATGGTCATCTTCGCTGTCTTATGACAACTTGTCGGAAGATGTTTCAGGGGAAGGCGGCGGTAATTGATGACAACCCGGATGGAGCACGCTTTTTATATTTCCGATCCCGCCGACTTGAAGTATTTTCACAATTCCAGATTTGACAGAATTTATTTCGGCGACGAGTTCTGCGAGTTTCTGCTTCCGACAGAGGAGCAGCTGGAGAAGATGCTGGAGTTCGCGCGAAGAGCCGGAGCGGGGTTTACTCTTGTGACGCCTCCGTGTTCTGAGAGATGCATTGAAAAATGCGAACGCCTGATAGAAGCGCTCCCCGGAAGCGCCGAGGTTGTGTTTAACGACTGGGGCTTGTTGCAAGCGATCCGAACAGCCGGCATAACCCCTGTTCATGGAAGGTTGCTATGCAAGGCGAAAAAAGACCCTAGGCTCGGCTTCAAAGGAGAGCCGTTCTCCGACTATTTTACGGAAAACAATCTTCAGAGTGAATATCTTGAATTGCTTTCAGATCTTGGAGCGGGAAGGTTGGAGCTGGACAATGTTTTTCAGGGATTGCGTCTCGACCGCTATTCCGAAATAAAATACTCGTTGTATTATCCGCACGTGTGTTGCGCGGCGACGAGAAAATGCTACTTCGCAAATATGGCAGAGGGCAACTTCAAGTTCAGGACGATAGACTATTGTCCTGTCAGTTGCGCTGGAGAGAACATCGCGATTCACAACCTTGGGGCGGAAGTATTCATGCAAGGCAACGCGCAATACTACGCAAACGACCGGATGACCGTCGGCTCGGCCGACGGCCTGATAGACAGGTTGGTGTATATGCCTGTGTTTCCGAACCACAATTTCACACGCGGCGAGCCGCTGTTTCTTGATTGGAACAGGCTGTTCGAGGTCAAAGAACAGAGGGAGTTGTGGGGCGAAGAGCCTGATGAAACGCTCGCCGGAATGGTTGCGAGAGCCGTTAAGTCGGCGGCGGGCGGAATCCGCAATGTGTTAGACATAGGATGTGGAGAAGGAAGGCACGCCGAGTTGTTCGCAGGCCTAGACTATTATGGAATTGACATAGCTTCGAAGGCGCTTGAGAGAGCAGGTGAAAACAAAGCGGGAAAATTTATTTGCGGCGACATTCTGGATCT
The DNA here is from genome assembly GCA_029573925.1 of bacterium. GTDB lineage: Bacteria > UBP15 > UBA6099 > UBA6099 > UBA6099 > UBA6099. The sequence continues at coordinate 253 of JAKQBV010000048.1, read as the reverse complement.
CATTGGATATGACGGATTCTTCGACATGGCGGTCGATTACGGATGTTTGCATTCTATCGCTCCTTGGCGAAGAAGGGAATATTTCGAGGTGGCGGGAAGGATTGTCAAGACGGGAGGAGTTTTGATTCTATGCGCGTGGACGGGAAAGGAGTCCCCGCTGCCGGCTTTCTATGTCGAAGGACAGATTCCTGAATGGTCGGTTTCCGCCGGCGATATTGAGAAAGCCGCTGAAGGGTTGTTCGATTGTGTGGAA
>JAKQBV010000041.1 GCA_029573925.1 bacterium | reverse complement strand
CGAGGCGAGGGCGGCGCTGGAAGCGGGGGCGGACTGTGTGATTGTGACGGATGACGCGCCGCGCGCGCGGGATTTCGCGTTCGAGCTTGCGTTGTCGTTTCCGCGCGCGGTCGTATATCTTGTTCCGGGTGTTGCGGACATAGCGGCGGGGGCGAGGCATCATATTGTGATAGGGGATGTGCCGCTGTCGTCGCCTTCGCTCCCGATGGCGTCGGGAAGGTTTTTTCTGATTAAGAGGGGGATGGATGCGGGGATGGCGGCGGCGGCGCTCGTGGTTCTGTCGCCGTTGATGGCGGTTGCGGCTGCGGCGGTGAAGGCGACGTCGCGAGGCCCTGTGTTTTACAGTCAGGAGCGGGTCGGGCGCGGTGGCCGGACGTTCAGGATATTGAAATTCAGGACGATGGTGACGGGGGCGGAAGAGGAGACGGGGCCTGCGTTGTGCGGGGAGGATGATCCGAGGGTGACGCGGGCGGGGCGGGTTCTGAGGAACTTGAAGATAGACGAGTTGCCGCAGTTGATAAATGTGCTGAAAGGGGAAATGAGCTTGGTCGGGCCGAGGCCGGAGAGACCGGAGTTCGTGGCGGAGTTCGAGGCGAGGCATCCTGCGTACGCGAACAGAAAGCTGGCGCTGCCGGGTATGACCGGGCTGGCGCAGGTGTATGGCCGATATGAGACGGACGCGGCGATGAAACTGAAATATGACTTGATATACATTTACAATTACAGCCCCGGGCTGGACGTGAAAATTATGTACAGGACGGCGCAGTTCATATTGAGGGAGAACGCGGGGCGCGGGAGGCGGGCGTCTTGCTGACGCGGCGCGCGGAAGGATATCTGACATGAGGATTGTTATTGCGTCCAACCCGTTCAAGGGGAGCATGAGCGGGATAGAGGTTGCGGACAGGATAGCCGCAGGAATGAAAGCCGGGTTTGGCGGGCGGTTGACTGCGGACAGGGTTCCGATCGCCGACGGCGGGGACGGTACGCTGGACGCGGTGGCGGCGAGCGTGAGGGCGAAGGAAATCCAGATGAAGGCTCCGGACGCGCTGGGGCGGTCGCGGGCGACGAGGTATCTGCTCATCGACGGCGGGGCGACGGCGGTGGTGGAGATGGCGCTTGTGAGCGGGCTGGCGATGATAAAGGCGTCGGAGAGGAATCCTGAAGCGGCGTCGACGCGGGGGATGGGGGAGTTGATAGCGGACGCGCTGGAGCGCGGGGCGAGGCGGGTGATAGTGGGGATAGGGGGAAGCGCGACGAATGACGGCGGGGTCGGGATGGCGGCGGCGCTCGGATACAGGTTTATCGGGGCGGACGGCGGGGAGGTTGAGCCGCGCGGCGGGACGCTGAAAGATATAAGGAAAATCGACGCGACCAGAGCGAACGAAAGGTTGCGGGGCGCAGAGATACTTGTGGCGTGCGACGTGACGAACCCGCTGGTCGGGCCGAAGGGAGCGAGCGCGGTGTACGGCCCTCAGAAGGGCGCGGACGCGGCGATGGTGAAGCGGCTGGACGCGGGGCTGAAAAGCTACGCGAGGGTCGTCGAGAGGCATTTCAAGAGGGAGTTCCGCAACGAGCCGGGAGCTGGGGCCGCTGGCGGCGCGGGGTTCGGCCTGATGGCGTTCGCCGGCGCGCGGCTGGTCTCCGGCATCGATTTGATGATTGACATAACAGGTCTGGACAAAAGGGCGGCGGCGGCTGACCTGATGGTGACGGGAGAGGGGCGGATGGATTCGCAGTCCGCGCAGGGGAAGGCTCCGTTCGGGGCGCTGAAACTGGCGAAGAAATATGGGATTCCGGCGATAGCGTTCTGCGGCGGGGTGGAGGAGGAGGAATCGCTGAACGAGGCGGGGTTCGCGGCGGTGTTCCCGATAGTGGACAAGCCGATGGCGCTGGAGGCGGCGATGAGGGACGGAGGGGAGTTGCTGGAGAGGGCGGCGAAGCGCGCGGGGCGGCTGTTGCGGGAAGGCGTCAGGATGGGCGCAAGATGAAAAGACGCGCGGTGGCGATATTGCCGACGTACAACGAGCGGGAGAATATCGTGTCCGCGATAGAAGGGGTGTTGTCGAGGCCGGGCAGGTTCGACGCGATGGTGGTGGACGACATGTCGCCGGACGGGACGGCGGGGCTTGTGAGGGAGAGGTTCGGAGCGGAGCCGAGGGTGTTGCTGATAGAGCGGGGCGGGCCGAGGGGACGCGGATACGCGGGGGTGGAAGGGTTCCGGCGGGCGCTGGCGCTGGGGTACGAATATATATTTGAGATGGACGCGGACGGGTCGCATGATCCGGCGTCGCTGGACGGGTTGCTGGAGGCGCTGGGGCGGGCGGACGCGGCGGTGGCGTCAAGGCTGATCCCCGGAGGCGGGGAGCGGGGCCGGGGCGCGGCGCGCAGGTGGATAACGCTCGCGGCTAACGTGTACCTGAGGGCGGCGCTGGGGCTGAAAACGAGGGATTGCACGACGGGGTTCCGGGGGTTCCGGCGGGAGGCGCTTGAGGCGGTTCCGTGGGAGAAGATGAGGGCGGCGGGGCCGGCGGTGGTGCAGGAAGTGTTGTTCGCCGTCGAGTCGCGCGGGTTCGCCGTCGAGGAAGTCCCGTTCATGTTCGAGGAGCGCCGGGCGGGCAAGTCTAAACTCAACTGGAAACTTCTGGTTGCCGGGTTTGCGGCGGCTCCGGGGATAAGGCGCAGGCTCGCTCCCTCGGAAGGCGAAATGAAACAGATGGGAAAAGAAACGGCGCGATGAGAGAATTATTGACGAAAATGATATACGCGGCTGCGCTGCCGGTTTTGCTGGCGGCGATGGCGTTCGCGGTATACAGGTTCGTGATAGCTCCGAAGCCGGGGGCGGAGCCGCCGCCGATTGAGCGCGCGCAGGAAAGCGGCGAGCCGGAGAATCCCGTCCTGCCGGGAATCGAGGCGGAGAACCCTAAGATAAAGCATTTTGTGGACGGCAAGGTGAAATGGACGATGGGGGCCGAGTCGATATCGAGCGAAGACCTCTCCGGGCAGACGGTGTTCTCGAAGTCGAGCGGGGTGTTCGTGAGGGAGGAAGGATTCGAGTTGGAGTTCGCGGCGCCGTTGACGATATACGACCGGGCGGAGAAGACGGTGAGGGTCGAGGGCGGGGTGAGCGGCATGCTGAAGCCGGAGGGCCATGAGATGACGGCGAGGCAGATGGCGTGGAAGGAAAGCTCGGACGAGTTGTCAGCGGCGGACGCGGTGGTGAAGGTGGACGGCGGGAGCATCCGGGGGGACGAGATGAGGCTGAAGCGGGAGGGCAGGCGGGTGGCGATGGAAGGCAACGTGGTGATTGAACTGGAACTGGACAGGGACGCAAGATGAAGGTAGAGCGCAAGTGCGACAACCATCCGGACCGCGAGGCAAGCTCGTTTTGCGTCAGGTGCGGGAAAGCAATATGCCCGGAGTGCGAGAGGCCGCATGCGGGGAGGCCGTACTGCGCGCCGTGCGCGAAAGCCCACAAGAAGGAAAAGAGGAAGGCGGATTCGCAGAGGCGGGTTGAGGGAATCGGGAGCGGGATTGCGGGGGCGGCGCGGACGGCGGCGGA
>JAKQBV010000022.1 GCA_029573925.1 bacterium | reverse complement strand
TGTTCTCGATGATCGCCTTGACCTCGTTGCTCTGGGCCGTGAACTTGGCCGTCACAACGTCCTGCTCGACCTTTACTTTCAGATAAAGGTCTCCCAGTTCAGCCGGTCGCAACGCTATTCGGATTTCTCCGTTCGCTCCGTTCAGGGCGGTGTATGACATCCTGCCCATTACCTGCGACATCACGCTTTCCTGAAGCCGCTGTCCGCTTTGTGTCGCCGCTGCCGTCTCCGCTTTGGAAATCAGAATCTCTTGAATAGGATTCTGAATCCGTTCGCGTCCCAAGAACGGGATCCGCGAAGCGTCGTCCGCCGCGTTCGCCGCCGCCTTGCCGGAGCTTTCGCTCAGCAGGCTTTCGGCCCATTCACGCGGGTTTCGTCCGGCGCCTTCGGAGAACTCTTCCAGCAGGCTCTTGAGAATCGTCGCCAATTCCAGTTTGCCGGCCAGCATCTTCTCCAAATCAAGCTGCGACTGCTGGTCTCCGAACAGGAGCTTTTGCAGACGTTCATAAATCTGCACTCTGTCGGAGCCGACCGAGGCTAGCTCTTTCGCCAGCGCTTCCGCGTCCAGCGACTTCAGACTGACGTCCGAAGGCGGATACAGCGGTTCGGCGGTGAAAATTTTGACTCCGTTCTCGCCTGAACCCTGAGCGGGTTTGAGCGTGAAGGCAGCTTTCGCCTTTTCGGAGTCCGCCGCGGTCATGCGGTCAGTTTCGGCGACAACCTTTTCCTCATTCATCCGGACTTCAGCTTCCTGCTTGCCGGCTTTCAATTCGGGCAGTTTCGCCAGAATGCTCGACAGTTCTTCGTCGAGCGCCGGTTTCGCCTGTTCAGCCGCCGAAACGTCCAACGGTATCGTCAGAGCTATTTCGGAGTCCTTCAGAGCCGGGTCGGTCATGTCGACCAGCTGAGCGCTTCTCATGCTGTCAGCGCTCAAAGTCAACTTCAGTTCGACAGTCTTCGAGGCGTCCGACGCGTCCGTCAGCTTCAGCGCGAGTTTCATCGAGCCTTCCGGCTCTTCCGATTCGGCGTCCGCTTTCATCAGTTCGGACAGAGGAATCATGATTCCCTTGTCTTCGCCGAGCTTTACCAGAAGGTTAACGCCTTCCAAGTCTTCTGCCGCGATCGCTTCGCGTCCGGCAAGCAGCAAATCAAGAATTTCTCCAAGCTTGCCTTCGCCGTCTAGACTCAGTTCGAGCTCTAGCGCGGATTCCGCCTGTTCGGGCTGCTGTTGCGCCGCCGCCGCCATGAGCGCCAAGAGCTTGATTAGAAGCTCCAGCGTCTGTTCGTCCGCCGCGCCTTCGCCTTCTTCGAGTTCCTGTCTAAGCCTCTCGACCAGCACTTCAAGCTTTCTGTTGACGTCCGCCTGTTGTTTAGTGATTTCCTCCGCATTTTTCGCGGTGGAATTCGACTGTTCAGGCCGCTCGGCTTTGGCCGCGCCCGCTTCGCTCGTTTTCTGAGCTTCGCGCGCTTTTCCGGTCTCCGCCTTTGAAGACTGCTTTCTAGTCGCTTGGTCTAAAACGCTCTGGAACTTTCCCGGCTGCGAATTCTCGTCGACCCTTTGAGGAAATGGCTCCGGGGATTTCACGGCGCTTCCGCCTGAAATCAACCCAAGAAACAAATCCGTCGCTTGCATCTACCATCACCTCCTTCCTATTAAGTTGTAAGGTTTATCACCCCCAAATAAATAATCATTATCATACGCGCCGTTCTGGCGCGGGTTTCAGCCTCTTGCTCTCGCCAGCATTCTGGCAAGCTGCGCGGATTTCACGGGATCGAACGCGGCGAGTATGTCCGCCACTGTCTTGTCCTTCATTGCCGCGAGTATCCCCACTTTTTCGTCGTCGTTCAAATTGTTAAGAATATCGACGGTTGTGTCCGCCGGAAGGTTCTCAAATATTTTCGCGATAAGCCTGTAATTCTGAGAGCCGACCGGAGAGACAAGCTCCGGGATGCCTGCTCCGGGGAGCGCCTGAGGAGCCGTCGCCGCGATCGCCTGAGACGCCGCCGGAGCTGCCGCAGGCTGAACCTCGATGTCGATCTCGCCGTCTGAAAGGCTCTTCATCCCGGCGGCCATCTTTTCCATGCCGACCTTCATTTCATCTATATCGGCGGCAACCCCGTTGATCTTCCTCGTAGCCTTCTGGAGGTTTTCTATTTGACGTTCGGCGCGCTCAAGTTTGGCGTAGAGTTGCTTGACGTCTATTGTCTGCTCCGGGGTCATGATTTCTTTCCAGCTTTCCCTGTGCAGAGGCCTAGTGAAGAAACTCAACACCGGCACATTCTTGGTTGACCTGTATACAGCCTCTTCCGGCCCTCTTAAGGCTCCGGACAGATGAAGCACGGCAATGAGCAGCAGAACCGACACTCCGGCAAGCCCCACCCAAAGCCATGTCGAGCCTCGGCCGGACGCCTCAGGCTGCGCGCGTTCTTCTGTTTTCACCGCTTTCTTCGCCATATCTAGCATCTCTCTTTCCTATTATTTCCGCTCTGTCTATTCGTCATCCGCCTGACAACATATTCAGTATGCGGCCGACGTAATCCTGTGTTTCCTTGTAAGGCGGAGTTCCGCCGTATGTCTCCACCGCTTTCGGCCCCGCGTTGTACGCCGAAATGGCTTTCTTCGTGTCCCCGTCGAACCGGTCCAGCATCTGCCTTAGGTATCTGGCTCCGCCGTCTATGTTCTGCGCCGGGTCGAACGGATCTGACACATTGAGGTCTCTTGCCGTGCCGGGCATCAACTGCATCAAGCCCATCGCGCCCTTGCTCGACACCGCTCTGGGGTTGAAGTTCGACTCGGCCTTTATCACCGCTTTCAATAGACTCTGGCTCAAATCGTACTTATCCGCCGCCTGAGATATCAGCGGATCGAAAGTCGCCGCTCCGGGAACCGGCCGCGTAAACGTTCCCGCCGCGAACAACTCGTCCCCGCCCCGTTCTTTTATCGATTTCGCCGGGGTCGTCCCGGCGCTGTTTTCAAGTTCCTTCTGGAAAGCGGACCTGTCCACTTTCGGAAATATATTCGCGCCGAACTTCTGCTGAATATTTTCTATGCGCTCCATCATGCTGACGATTCCCCAGCCTTCGGCCCGGTTGCTTATCCGTATGATGTTGTCGTTCATCGGCATCGTCTGCTGTCTCCCGCTCTTTACGCCATTCTGCCTGACGCGGCGTCCATCCCTTTTTCAGACCTCATGTGCCTTACGGTCCCCATGTCGTCCAGCAACTTCTGGTCTTTTACGGCTTCGTCGTATGAATATCTTCCGTAAGCCGACTCTTTCGCTTTCACAAGGACTTCCTTGCTCCTCTTCGCCTCGACCAGAACTTGCTGCGCGGCGGCCATCTTTTTGCTCGTCTCGAACACCTTTTCCTGCTGTCTTGCTATCTGTTTCTCGATGACGAATATATATGTCTGAAAGAACGCCAGTTTCGTCACCGAAATATCCGTCTGCGCCGTCTCGTCCCTCATCGCCTCGTGATACCGGTAGCGCATATCCTTGAGCATGTCCTCTCTCTTTTTCTCTTCGAGGTGCGCCCTTTGTTTTTCAGCAAGCTCCATCTTCTTCTGCTCTTCGATGAACTCGCGATATTTAAGAACCGGCTGAAGCCTGAATTTAAACATAATCAGCCGAATATTCCTTTCAGAGATCTCTTTGCGTCTTCATATTCGATTTTCTCGAACAACCCCTGCCTTATGTAGTCGTTCATGCGGTCTATGCGCGTGATTGCGTAGTCGATTTTCGGGTTGCTGTCCTTCACATAAGCGCCGATGTTGATAAGGTCTTCGGCGTCTCTGTGGGTGGCCATTATCTCGACGAATCTGCGGGAGAGTTGCAGATGCTCCTCGGATGTGACATCCGGCATAACACGGCTTATGCTCTGCATGACATCCACCGCAGGATAGATGTTGCGCGCGGCCAACGCTCTGGACAACACTATGTGCCCGTCCAGAATCGACCGCACAGTGTCCGCCACCGGCTCGTTCATGTCGTCGGCTTCCACAAGCACGTTGTAAAGGCCGGTGATGGAGCCTTTGCCGGACATCCCGCTGCGTTCTAGCAGCTTCGGCAACATTGTGAAAAGAGACGGCGGGTATCCGCGCGTCGCTGGCGGCTCGCCGGTGGCCAGCCCGAGTTCCCTTTGCGCGTACGCGAATCTTGTTATTGAATCTATCATTAATAATACGTTCTTGCCCCTGTCCCTGAAATACTCCGCTATCGCGGTCGCCAGATACGCCCCTTTAATCCTCATCAGCGGGGATTGATCCGACGTCGCAACCACCACCACCGATCTGGAAAGCCCTTCTTCCCCAAGGTCTCTTTCGATAAACTCGCGAACTTCGCGTCCGCGCTCCCCGACCAGCGCTATGACCACGGTGTCGAAATCCGGCGCCTTGGCGAGCATCGCCAGCAACGACGACTTACCGACTCCCGACCCTGCGAATATGCCGATGCGTTGACCGGCGCACAGC
>JAKQBV010000010.1 GCA_029573925.1 bacterium | reverse complement strand
TATTTATGTTATTTTGCTTGAGTGGATTGGGAGAGCGGGGCGGGGGGCGGTTTTATTGACAAACCTTATATATGGAACTAAATTTACCAACTGCCGCAGGGGTTGAAGCGGATTGGTTCTAATACCGGGAGCGCGTCATGAAAACGCTTGGAATACACACGAATTACATAAGGATTACGGCGACTGAGCCTGCTATGAAGGCCGCCGAGGAAATCTCTGAAAAGTCTTATTCGCACGAGGGCGACTGCGTTGTGGTTTATATGGGCGTCGAGAAAGACGACGAAGCAGCGCCGGAGACTGTCGCTAGAAAAGTCGCCGAAGACACGATTAAGCGCGCGCAGACGCTTAAAGCGAACAAAATCGTCGTTTATCCTTACGTGCATCTGACGCAGAATCCTTCTTCGCCCAGAACGGCTCTTGCGGTGTTGAAGAAGACCGCCGAGTTGCTCGAACAGAGCGGACTCGATGTGTTCCGCGCTCCGTTCGGCTGGTACAAGGGCTTCGAGATAAGCGCCAAGGGACATCCGCTTTCTGAGTGGAGCGGAGTTTTTACCGCCGACGAGCAAGAGGCGGAAGCCGAAGAAAAGAAAGAGGCCAAGGGGCCGAGGGAAAAGTTTGCCCGATACGTGGCGGTCGACCTAGAGGGCGTGATTTACGAGATAGACCCGAAAGAATTTGACAAATGTCCGATATTCAAGAAGAAAGAGCCTGTTTATAAGTTGCTGAAAAGATTCATCGGCAACGAGCTTGGCAAAGGGATGGACACGGAGCGCGCGCCCAAACACATCGAGTTCATGCAGAGGCAGGAGCTTGTCGATTACTGCGACGTTTCTGAAAAAGGGCACTATAAATGGTTCCCGAAAGGGCTGTTCATACAGAAGCTCATTCTTGATTACGCCGGACGTCTCGCGCGTGAATGGGGCGCGATGGAGATAAAGAACCCCCTTATCATCAGAGGCGACAACAACATCGTCGGCGAACTGATGGGCGAGTTTCACGAGAGGGACTACAAAGTGGACGGCGGCAGGGGCATCTGCTATCTGAGATACGCCTCCGACCCGCTGGGTTTCCCGTTTATGCAAAACGTAAGGTTTTCTTACAAGCAATCGCCGCTGAAGGTGTACGAAGAGGCGACGTGTTTCAGGAACGAGCAGGAAGGAGAAGTGAGCGGGCTGAAGCGGGTCAGGAACTTCATGATGACCGACATGCATGCCGCCTGCTCGAACTTGGAAGAAGCCCGCAACGAATACGAGGCTCTCTGCCGGAAGTTCCGCGACCTTATGAACGATATCATCGCCCGCGAGCGCTGGGTACTCGGATGGGAGGGAACCACCGCTTTCTTCGAGGAAAACACCGAATGGTTGCTTAACATCTGCGCCGACATGAAAGTGCCGTCATTCTTCAAACTCATGCCGGAGATGTCTCACTACTACGCCATCAAAAACGAATTCCAGAGCATCACCGAGGACGAGAGCAACATTCAGGTCTCCACCGTGCAGTGGGACGTCAAGGACGGCGAACGCTTCAACATCGGTTTCATAGACGACGACGGAAAGAAATATCCCTCTCCGGTGATATTGCACGCGTCCAGTTTCGGGAGCATTGAACGGACCCTCTGTACGATTTTAGAGAATATCGCGCTGGACATCCGGGAAGGCAAACCGGGAATGTTCCCTGTGTGGCTCGCTCCCGCTCAGGTTCGCGTCGCTCCGGTGAAGGACGAGTTTATCGAGCTTGCGGACGAGATAGCCGACCGGCTGAATGCCGCGAACGTGCGAGCCGATGTTGACGACAGGCCTGACACAGTGGGCAAAAAAATCAGAAACGGCGAACGCGAGTGGATTCCTTATATTCTGGTGGTCGGCGCGAAAGAGAAAGAATCAGGAATGCTCACCGTCAGGACGAGGGCTGAACGCAAGGAGATCGAAATGTCGTTCGACGACCTTGTGGCGCGGATCCGAGAGGAAACCTCAGGGATGCCGTTCCGCCCGCTGCCTCTTCCGGCGCGGGTGAGCAAACGCCCGATATTTTTCGGATGATATATCAAAGCTGAGCGCAATAAATTAATCCGTAAGTTTGCGGGGCAACCGTAATCCCAGCGCGTCGCTATCCCGAAACAAAGGATTATTTTGCGTGTTGATATTTTTTGTGGAATTCCGCGTCTTCCTTTTTCCAGCCGCCCTTCTGCATGAGTGAAATTATAGGCTCGGCTTTCTTCAAGGCGGCTTCGTCAACGGGCACGAACTTTCCGTCAATAAGTTGGAAGGCGAACTTGAAGGTGGCGAAGTCGGGGTCGTTGTGCGAGTTGAGCATCAGCTTTCGCATTTCGACTATCCTTGACTGCGGAGTCCCCTTGCGGGCCACAAAAACCCATGTAGGCTCGAACTCCTCGCAGTATATCCGCTCGACTATCGAGTCTTTTTTATTCATTTCTCCGGAGACTTTCATAACCGTGCTGAACGCGCTGAAAACGTCTATCTCTTTTTTTGCGAGCAGGGCAATCATAGCCGACATCGGAGCGTCCGACATGTATCGTATAGAGCTGAAATATTTTCCCACCGGCTCGTCAAAGCCGCTCTTATACAGCAGAAACCTTGCCCCGCGAACATTAGACCCGGCCCAGTTCTTTCCTCTTAGTTCGGACACCTTTGAAAACTCGCCTCTTCTTCCGTAAAAGCACATATCCATCGTCGTCTTCTTGTTCATCGACAGCATGAAAAGCGGGACGAGTTCTGAGCCGCCGGATTTTGCGTATTCCACAAATTCCAGTCCGTTGACGTATCCGATGTCGGCTTTGCCCTTGCCGAACTCTTTGATAAGAATCTCCAACAGGCTGTCGCCATAGTCGTAGACATAAAGCTGGGCGGAGACATCGCAACCCATTCTTTTCGTCATAATCTCAGCCATTTTTTCCAGATAAGAACCGAGGTTGGTGGCGTCCAGACCGCGAAGCGCGGGAACTGCGATAACGTATTTTTCCGCGCGTGCCGGATTTGTTAGAAACATGTTGGCGCAGATAGCCAAAACTATTGCGGCGATTAACGTTCTTGTTTTCATGATATCTGATGTTATCATCCGCTCCGGCGGCAGTCAACTTTGTCTGTTCCAAGGTGGAAAATCATTTCACCGCGACCGGCAGATATGTTTTTACAGGCGCGCGGGAGTTGTCCGTAAACACCGCCGTCGCAGTCAGCAGAATCCTGCTTCTGTTTGAACGCGGCGTAACGGTGAAAACAAACTCAGCGTTCGCTCCGGGGGACGCTGAGACGACGCGGTGCGGGGGCGAAACGGAAGCGCCGGGGTCGTCGGAAGAAAGGCGCAGAGATACTTCTCCTCCGCGCGCTCCGGTTTCCACTTTCACCGTCACTCTATTGGCTGAGCCTCTGGATAACGAATCCCTTTCAGAATCAGCCGTTATAGCGTCAGGCGAGTAGGCGGGCTCGCTAGGCCGGAATTTCATGCTTCGCGTCGCGCCTGAATGCGTTTTGTAATCGACGCGCAGTTCGCCCGCCTTGGATGTCTCAGGCAAAGTGAAATCAAAAGAGCGTCCGGGTTGCAACTTGTCCATGCGCGCGATGACGGCTCCTCCCGAAGAAGCCTTGACCGCTATCTCATTTGCCACGGAAACTCCTGAATTTTCTATTGTATATGAGCGCGCTTTGCCATTCCGCGAACTTGACGGCGAAACTGACAGGTCTCTGAAGATGGCGCTCAGAATGTCGGACATGAACGGATTGAACTGTCTTGAGTCATGCCGCCTGACGGCTGGAGCTGAAAGAGAGCGGTCTGAAAAATTCGCGTAAAAGACCCCCGCCGCGATGTTTGATTTAACGCATTCGGAATACGAACGGACGAAGGCGGGGGCCGCAAGAGCTTCATCATATCCTGTTCCGAGAGCGGAACCTCCGCCCCATCCCGAGATGACCACCGCCGCGCCGGGCGATTTCTCATTTTCTCTCGGAGCGCATTCTCCGACCGCCAGTTTATCCGCGTTGATTCCGCGTATCGAGATTTTTCTAAAACCGACGCGGGATGAATCGATGTCATCAGGGCCTGAATAAGAGATAGGTCTTTTATACGTGTCGAGAGAATGCGCCGCCGCCACCGCCGCCGCGACTTTCGCGGCCCCGGACAGCGAGATGTCCCAGTACAGTATGTTCGGAAATTCGCGCAGAGCCACGACTGTTTCGGGGACGTCCCTGTCGATGACCGGGACAATCATTATCCCCGCGTCCCTTGCCGCCGCGACTAGAGACACGGGCGGCATTTCCACCCGGACTGCGTTCACTCCCATATTCGCAAGAGATTCGAGATCGGATTTCGCCCATGCCGATTTATAAGTGGAAGCTTTAACCAGTCCACCCGCTGAAACAAGCCCCGGCATCCCTTCGACGCCCTTAACTGTGAAAGGTTCGCCGTTGACAAAAAGTTTTCCGCCCGAAGATGAAACGGACGCCGCGTGGAATTTCATCGACATGCTGTCAGAGCGGCCGTTTTCACCGGTCACCGAAATCTCCGCAGTGAGAGTATCGAAAGAGTCTTCCGATGCCCATTTAAATTCGACCGCTTTGCCCGACGGGCCGATAGCCGATATTTGTGATTTCTCAAATAATTTTAAGCCTTGCGGATCAGAGACAACCAGAGAAACGGAGAACTTCTCAGTCTCCATGTCGGATACGCCTATCATGGCGCGAAAAACATGCTCCGCGCCGACTGAACCGTTCTTTTTTGGGGATCGCAACCTTTCGAAAGCTTGTATATACACTGATGGATGGCAGATGATGGAGACTTTGCCGGAAATCCCGGAGTTGCCTGAAAATGTTCTATCATCGTGAGCGGCGATCTTTTCGGAGCGTCGGATCGGATTGTTTGACACGCGCACGGCGATGACGTTTTCAGCGCCCGCCCGCGCCCACCGTCCAACGCTGAACGCTTCCGGCCATTCCAGAGTCCATATATCTGCGTACGTGCCGGGTTGTCTGTCCTCCAACGGGCTTTGGAACCCCGGATTGACCAACTTCTCTCCGTTCACCCAAACCTCCGCCTCGTCGAGAACCCTTTCAATTCTGAGCAAAGACGGATTAGAGTTCTTCGGCAGAAAGATTTTTTTCCTGTACCACCCTACATTCGACTCCGAATAACCTTGTCGGTTCCAGAATCCGGGGACTTTGATTGATTTCCATTCCGAATCGTCCATCCTAGGGTCCGAATAGCCGGGGTTGTCCCCAGCCTTAAATTTCCACTGACCATTCAAAGAAATTACTGTCCTGCGGGAAGACGAGTAGTCAATCACATCCGCTCCAGCAGAAGAAGACCTAAAGATAAAAAAGACGCAAACCATAAGGAACGTCAAAAACGAAACGCTCAAGCATGGAACGGAGAATATATTCTTAATATGTTTATTGTTTTTCACATGCATCATTTTCCTGCGCCACGTTATTTTGTGCTTAATCGCAATCATTGTCGCAGCCATCTATTAAAGCGTGCAAACTTCATACCACATCGCGAATTGTGAATGCCAGTGATTACAATCACAATCATACAGAAGCGACAACAGGAAAGCAATAAACATGGCTATTGTGTTGGATTCGGCTTCAGCATGGAATACATTATTTGCTTTGCGTTATAGGAATTCCATAAATTGACAGGGCTAGGAAGTCTGTCGGTCATATAGATGCCATACAACTCTCAACGAGAAAAAAACCGCTTGCGAAAGAGGTTATTTTTCGATTTACAATGAACGTGTTTCATGAAAAAATTGGTTTTCCGGGCGCGGCCCAACGTTGTTTGCTGACATCAGTCAGCTTCAAATTTAGAAAAGCCGGATGAACGGAAAAGCTTTCTGTCCTGACTGACAATGAGGGCTTCGACGCCGTCGATGCTCTCAATGAGTTTAATTCCGTCGGAGGGGCCGAGCACGCAAATTGAAGTGGAAAGGGCATCTGCCTGCATTGCGGTGCGCGCTATGACAGTGGCGCTGATGCACCCGGTTGCACTTTTGCCCGTTCTTGGATCCATGATGTGTATAAAACGTTTCCCATTTGATTCGAAATACTGCTCATAATCTCCTGATGTGGTTACAGCCGAATCTTTGACAGCCAGTTTCAACAGGAAGTCTTCGGGGTCTCGCGGATTGCGGAGGGCGACCGTCCACGGTTTGCCGGCAGGCTTTGAGCCGACGCAGAGCACATCGCCGCCTGCGTCAATAATGGCGCTCTGAGCGCCGACTGCTTTAAGGGCAGCTCCGGCACGGTCGGCGGCGTATCCTTTCGCGATAGCGCCTAGGTCGATCTCCATGCCGTCAGACTCGAAAGCCACCGTTTTTGCTGCAGAATCGAGAGATATCTTGCGGAATCCCACACGAGAGGCCGCATTCGCGACGGCGCTTTCATCTGGGGCTTTTCCTTTCTCCAACGAAGTCCTAAAAATTTTCATAAGCGGCCCGACCGTTATATCGAAAGCCCCTCCCGTTATCTCTGAATACTCTATGGATTTTTCTAACATCATAAACAGTTCGTCCGAAGCTTTGAACGGAGTCAACCCGGTCTTGTTCAGTTTGGACACCTCGGAATTCTCCGAGTACCTGCTCATAAGCTTTTCCACTCTGTCTATTTCTACGTAAGCGGCTTCGAGGGCGGCTTTTGCTCGCGCTTCGTCCTTTCCGTACACCGTAATCCCCACGATAGTGCCCATTTTCATTCTCGCGTCCTGAGCGCGCGAGGCTTCCCGCGAACAACCGCCGGATACTAGGGCTGCGACGACGATAGCGATTATGAAAACGAATTGGAATGGCGATTTTCTCATGGCGACCTCTTTGCCGCGCTCGGCGTTCTGCGGCTACAATAAGATTTCGGAGTTTATTATAGTCGAATCATGGCGAGCGCGGTATTGTGCCGCAAAAGCTTGGAATGAGATATTCTCCGCGATCATGCTCCAATCGCGCATGACTTGTTTAACCCCGGATTCGCCGATAGAGCCGACGAACCGGGGCGATTTTTATAGCGGCGAACTGCTTTTCACGCACAAATCAAGTTTGTGAGCGCCACCCAT
>JAKQBV010000005.1 GCA_029573925.1 bacterium | reverse complement strand
CCTATGTCGCAGCCTTCATTGCTTGATTCTTGCCTTTGGGCGGATAACAACGCCGCTAGCCAAACCGCTGACGCCACGATGCTTCATGTTTCTTGCCGCCTGAGTTCTGAATAAAACTCTTTTTCAGGGACGACTAATTATATTTCATTAATCGTTGCTAGTATCGCTTGTTCTCAAATATTAAATACAAGCAACAAAACTAGTCTGTGGAACTTTTCATTTCGGCTGCGGTTTTATTCGCCGGGGGAGAGGATTTTTTCCACGCGGGCGGCGTCTTCGGGGGTGTCCACTCCGGCGCCTCGGTAGTCGGTCTCGATCATGTCTATCCGGACGCCGTTTTCGAGCGCGCGGAGTTGTTCTAGACATTCGGCTTGTTCCAGCGGAGAGGGCTGCATCTTCGGGAACGCCAGCAGAAACTCCCGGCTGTAAACGTAAAATCCGATATGCTGATACACGGGCAAAGGAGTTTTCGCGCGGCGGTAAGGTATGGGCGAGCGGGAAAAGTACAGCGCGCGCCCGTCCGACGCCGCGACGACCTTCACAATATTGGGGTTGTTGATGTCGTCCTCGCTTGAGAGTTGGGTCATGGCGCTGCCGAACCTGAAGCCGGGAAGAGATGTGAAATGAGAGACGGCGCGGTCGATTAGCGCGGGTTCGATCAGCGGCTCGTCGCCCTGAATGTTGACGACGATATGGCAGTCTAGTCCTTCGACGACTTCGGCGATTCTGTCCGTGCCGGTGGGGTGGTCGGAGCGGGTCATTACGGCGCGGCCGCCGAAGGAAAGGACGGCTTGGAATATGCGCTCGTCGTCCGTGGCCACCACTACGGAGTCGAGCAGTTCGGCTGCGGAGGCGCGCTCATACACCCACTGGATCAGGGGTTTTCCCGCTATGACATGGAGGGGTTTTCCGGGGAACCGTGTCGAGCCGAATCTTGCGGGGATCACCCCCGCCGCTGCCGCTCCGCTCATAGCTATGCCTCCGGAGAGATTTCGCCGCCGGCGGCTCCCGAAGCCGCCAGAGTCAGGTCGTACAGACGCCTGTACGCCCCGCCTGCCTCGTACAGTTCGTCGTGCCTGCCGATCTCCACTATTCTCCCGGCTTCGAGCACGGCTATGCTGTCAGCGTTTCTGATGGTGGACAGGCGGTGCGCGATGACTATCGTGGTGCGCGTCTTCATGAGCTTTTCGAGGGCGCGCTGGATGTAAACCTCGGAAACGTTGTCCACGCTTGAGGTCGCTTCGTCGAGGATGAGTATCTTCGGGTCCATAAGGATTGCGCGGGCGATGGCGACGCGCTGCCGCTGGCCTCCGCTGAGGGTGACCCCCCTCTCGCCAACCATGGTGTCGTATCCGTCCGGCATTTCCATTATGAAATCGTGCGCGTAAGCTGCGGTGGCGGCTTCGATTATCTCCTCGTCGGTCGCCCCCATCCTGCCGTACGCGATATTGTTCTTTATGGTGTCCCTGAACAGCAATGTCTCCTGCGGCACTATGCCGATGTGTTTCCTGAACGAGGCTATCTTTGCGTCTCTGATGTCAACGCCCTCGATAGCGATTCTTCCTTCCACGACATCGTAGAAGCGGGGCAGCAGCTTTGCGATGGTGCTTTTCCCTGAGCCGCTTGGGCCGACTATCGCCACTACCGATCCCGGCTCGATTTTCAGGTTCACCCCGCGCAGCACAGGCTCGCCGGGTTTATAGTGAAAGCAGACGTTCTCAAAAGATATGTCTCCCCGTATTTCCGGCATATCGACCGCGTCCGGCTTCTCCTCGATGTCAACGGGCATATCGATGACTTCGTATATTCTTTCGGCGGCGGCAAACGCGTGCTGCAGGGTAAGATTCAGCGAATTAACGTGGTTGATCTGGGTGAATATCTGTTGAAGCCCAACGAACAGCGCCATTACCGAGCCGAGGGTGAGAAGCTTTCCTGTTATGGGGTCATGGATATTGTGGACGATAAAATACGCGCCTATGTAGAGCATTATGGCGAGACAGGCCGCGCCGAGAAACTCCACCATCGGAGAGTAAGACGCCCTCACCTTGACCTGCCTCATTGTAGCGTTGACGGTGTCTCTGTTTTCTTTGGCGTACTTGCGCATCTCGTGCTCTTCCATCGAAAACATCTTGACGACATGCGCGAGGCCTATGGTTTCATATATGCTCGCGTTGAAGTCCGCCACTTTTTCCTGAAGCAACAGGCTGTGTTTCTTCATCCGCTTTCCGCCAAGAGTTATCACGATGGCTATCAGCGGCAGAAGAAGCATCGAAAGAATAGTCAGGGTGGCGCTCAGGTAGATGACGATGGATAACGCGGCTATCACCCCGATGGGAACCCTGACCATCTCGCTAATCCCGGAAGTGACGAACATCTGCACCACTGTCGTGTCGTTCTGGATTCTGGACATCAGCTCGCCGGCCTGCCTCTTCTCGAAGAACCCGAAAGACATCGACTGTATCTTCTTGAAAGCCATGTTGCGCAGATCCTCGACCAGCCGCACCCCGCCGAGGGTTATCATGTAACTGTTTAGATACGCAATCAGCCACCTGACGGCGAACACGACCACGATCATAGCGGCTATCAGACCCGATTTTTTCAGGTCTCGGTTTTCAATCGCGTCGATAATAAGCTTAATGAAAAGAGGAGTGGAACTGTAAAGAGCGGTGGCGATGACCGAGCAGACAATGCCGACGATGATCGGTTTTTTGTGGGTCCACGTCTGGGCCAACAAGCGCTTGCCAGCTTTGCGGGAGCCGTCCGTCACAGGCTTCTTTTCCGTCAGCAGAATGTCCCTTATCATAGTTCCGTCCGTTCTCCGCCGGGCTGTTCGCCCGCGATTCCCGCCACGCCCGCCGCGAGCCGAGCCGCCCTGTCCAGAACTCCCGGAGAGCCGAGTTTCCCGGCAACCAGCTTGATTTGAGCCGTCATTCTATCCCTTATTTCCCGCGATGATAATATCTCTATGATTTTCTCCGCGACGCGCTCCGGGACGCATTCCTCCTGCACAAGCTCGGGAACCACGAACTCCCCGGCAATAATGTTCGGCAGGCCTATCATCGGCGGGTTCACCGTCCGGCGCGCGATCCACGCGGTGACCGGGTGAAGTTTATAGGAGACAACCATCGGTTTTCCCATCAGGGCTGCCTCGTGAGTCGCCGTGCCGGAACAAAGCGCCAGAACGTCGCAGGCGTTCATGAAGTCGTACACCTTCTCGGACGCGACATCGACGGGAGCGTTCCCGATGTGTTTTCGGATCTCCGCATCGAGCTGAGGAGCGGCGCGGAAAGCGATGAAGCGCGCGCCCGGAACGCGGTCCGCCACGATTTCCGCCGCCCGCGCGAACACCGGCATGAGCCGCTTGACCTCCTGCCCCCTGCTTCCGGGCATAAGCCCGACCAGAGGGGCGTCCGGCTCCACCCCGAAGAACTCGCGCGCCTGCTCGCGTGTCATGGAAGGCTTCGCGGCGTCCACCAGCGGATGCCCTATGTATTCGTGCCGCGCCCCCGCCGCCTTGTAGGCGTCCAGCGACATCGGCAACGCCAGCAGCGATAGATCGACCGTCTCGGCCAGCGCCTGAAATCTCTTCCCGCCGGAACCGAACCAGCTAACGGGAGCGAAAAAATACACCACCGGGATTCCGAGACTTTTGGCGATGCGCGCCGCCCTCATATTGAACACCCTGTAGTCAACAGGGATGAACAAGTCTGGCTTTTCCGCCTCGAACATCGCTTTCAGCCGCCGGGCAACCGGATATATGACCAGCCCCTTCACAAACCCCTCGAAGAAGCCGATGCTGCCCCATGTCGTGCTGTCCGCGAGCAGCCTCACGCCCGCGTCCCTCATGTTGCCCCCGCCTATGCCCACGAATTCCAGCGACGGGTCCAGCCTTAGCATGGCGCGCGCCAGATGCGAAGCGTTCACGTCGCCCGACACTTCGCCCGCTATCATAAATATCTTTTTAGTCATCTGCCGCCGCCCCCGCGCAATAAAAACGGGTCCCGGCAATATCTTGCGGGACCCGCGGCGGTGCGTTTCTGTTTTAACGCCGGATATGCCGGAAGCCGACCTGCGCGGGTCAACCGCCGACCACCCGGAACGGATTCACCGCTTTGCCCGTTTCGGTCTCCGCTATGTCCGGCAACGGCACTCTCAGCACCCGGCCGGACTTGTAAGACTCGATGGCGGTCAGCGCCACTGACAGCGCGTGCAGGCTGTCCTCTCCGCTGACGAACGGCTGTTCGTTGTTGGCTATGAGATTCACGAAATATCTCAACTCGTTGCGCAGAGGCTCCTTGCGGTCCACGTTCGCTTCCCGCGCCCAGTTCTTGTCGTACACCATTACTTTCTGCTCGATAAAATCGAGAGTTGCCACGCCGGAGTCGCCCACCACGTTGAGACGGCGCACCCTGTGCGGCGGAAGCCAGCTTGTCTCTATGACCCCCGCGTTTCCGCGCCTGAACTTCAACATCAGCATCGCGTGGTCTTCCTGAGAGTGGAACGTAGCGCCAGCCACAGAATAGACTTCTCGAACCCTATCGTTATACAGGTACGAAATGACATCTATGTCATGTGGCGACAGATCCAGTATTATCCCGCAGTCGGTTATCCTCGGACAGTACGGGCCTACCCGCTTTGACGACACCGAAACGATGTTGCCCAGCACCCCGTCGTCTATAAGCTCTTTGAGAATCCCCACCGCCGGGTTGAACCGCTCGACGTGCCCGACCAGCAGCTTCTTGTTCAGCTTGCGGGCAAGAGCGATCATCTCCTTGCCTTCTTCGAGCGTCGCCGCCACCGGCTTTTCAACTAGCACGTGGCAGCCCGCGTTCAGAGAGTCCACCGCCACCCGCCTGTGCAGAGTCGTAGGCACGACTATGCTAACCGCGTCCAAGTTCTGATCAAGCAGATCGCGGTAGTCGACGTACGGAGTGGTTCCGTATTCGCCCGCGACATCTTTGACCATCGTCTCATTGACGTCAGCTATCCCCACCAGACTGACATCCCTCATCTGGCTGAATATCTTGACGTGATTGATCCCCATCTTGCCGACGCCGATTACGCCTAATCTCATGACCGCGTCTCCCCGCAGTCGCGTCTTCGGCACGAGGCAAAACCCCTGCCTGTCCCCGCTTCGAGAAACGCGACCAGTTTTTGAACTTCCGCCGAACCGCCGAGCCGCTCCTTCATCAGAGCCACCGCTTCCTGCGTCGATTCGGCTTCTCTATATAATATTCTGTATGCTTTATGAATCGCCTTCCGGGCTTCCTCGCTGAACCCGGCCCTCATCAGGCCTATCCTGTTCAGCCCGCACACCGGCGGCCTGTATCCGCCCGTCACCATCATGTACGGCGGGATGTCTTCGAGTATCACCGAGCCTCCGCCCGCCATCACGTATGCGCCTATCCTCACGAACTGATGCGCCCCGACCATGCCCCCGACGAACGCGTTTTCCCCAACCTCCACGAATCCGCCCAAAGTCGCCAGATTCGCCATCACCACCCTGTCTCCCACTTTCCCGTTGTGCCCCACGTGCGTGCCCGCCATCAACATGCACCCGGAGCCGACGCGCGTGACACATCCCTCTCCGCTCGCCCGGTGCAGCGTAGCGTGCTCGCGCACCACCGTGTTGTCCCCTATCTCAAGAAAACTTTCCTCGCCTTTGAACTTGGTGTCCTGCGGCTCTCCGCCGAGAACAGCTCCGGAATGAACTT
>JAKQBV010000097.1 GCA_029573925.1 bacterium | reverse complement strand
GGATTCCCGCTTTCGCGGGAATGACGGCAAAAGAAAATATGGAATGGAGGCAACGGCACAAGTCAGTTTGTGCCTAAACATGAAATGAGCAGTGACGGCCTGCAACAAATATGAAAAACACCATAGAAAGAATTGATCTAGAAACAAGTATTGTTTTAATGCTGGAAATGGTGTGATATAATACATGAAACTTTTTGCAGATGGGCGAGCGATGGCTGAAAAAATTCTGATTATTGACGACAAACAATCGATTGTTGAGATTCTGGAGACGGCTCTTTCGGACGCGGGGTATGCCACAGACACCGCTATGACGGGCGAGGAGGCGCTGAGCAAGCTTTCGAGCAACGGGTTCGATCTTGCCCTGTGCGACGTGCGCCTGCCGGACATCGACGGGATGATGATTCTGGAGAAGGCGATGGCGGGGCCGAATCCGCCGTCGTTCGTGATGATGACGGCTTATGGCTCCATCCAGAACGCCATCGAGAGCATGAAACTGGGCGCGGACGACTATGTGACCAAGCCGTTCAACTTGGACGAAATCCGGCAGGTCGTGAAGAAAAGTTTGGAGCGGGTGCGGCTGAAACGAGAGAACGTCAGCCTGAAGGAGCAACTCGGCAGGCGGTATGATTTTCCGGGCATCATCGGCAAGAGCAAACAGATGATGGAAGCGCTGGAGAAGGTGCGCCGTGTGGCTCCGTCTTCGGCGACAGTGTTGATAACCGGGGATTCGGGGGTGGGCAAGGAACTGGTGGCGAGGGCGATTCACCAGAACAGTCCGAGGGCCGCCGAAAAGTTCGTGGCGCTCAACTGCGCGGCGATTCCGGAAAACCTGCTGGAAAGCGAGCTTTTCGGTCACGCGAAGGGGGCGTTCACTGGCGCGTTCGCCGAGAGGAAAGGGATGTTCGAGGAGGCGAACGGGGGCACTCTGCTGCTGGACGAGATTGCGGAACTGCATCCGTCGCTTCAGGCGAAACTGCTGCGGACACTGGACGACAATTTCATCAGGAGGGTGGGCGGCAACGCGAACATCCCGGTGGATGTGCGGCTGATATGTTCGACTAACAGGAATCTGGCCGAGGACGTGGAGAAGAAGATTTTCAGGCTTGACCTGTATCATAGGATAAAAGTGGTGGAGATACACATAGCGCCGCTGAGGGACAGGAAGGAAGACATAATGCCGCTGGCGGAGCATTTTCTGAGGGAGGTGTGCGCCGAGCACGGGTTGAGGGCGTCCGGATTTTCTCAGGACGCGGTGAAGGCGATGCTGGCGCATCCGTGGGTGGGCAACGTCAGGGAGCTTGCAAACGCGATAGAGCAGGCGGCACTTATGACGGAGGGCGACGAGATAACGGCCGAGCGGTTGTCGTTCCTGAACGAGGAGAGATGCTCGGCGCTGAGCGCGCAGATTGCGGACGGCGAAACGTTAAAGTCTGCGATGGGAAAGATCGAGAAGGAAATCATAGCGCGCGCGCTGGAGCATACAGGCGGCAACCGCAAGGACACCGCCAAGAAGTTGGGGTTGAGCGAGCGGGCGCTTTACTACAAACTGGACGAATACGGGTTGAAATAGAGGCGTGGGACGGCCGCGCCGGGAGGTTTTATGAACAAATCGAAAATTGCCGCGCTGGCTGTCGTTCTCGCGCTCGCGCCGCTCGTTCTGTCGTCTTGCGGGGACAGGCTGGTGAAGGGGAACAACAAGGCGTGGATGGCCCTTTTCAACACGCCGTTGTCCTCTCAGGACGAACCGTGGAAGCTGGTCGAGGGGATACGGGCGTTCGGCCCCCGGTTCTCTGTTCCGGACACGATAACCGCCGAGCGGAAACAGGCGATAGCGCTTGTGGCGGGCGGAATTGCGAAAGGGCTGAAAGTTGAGAAAGACCCGATGGGGGCATACTTTGCCGCTACGGAAGGTTTCCCCGCGCCGGAAGCTCACAGGGATCAGTTTATAGCGCGTCTGACGGGCGCTCCGACAGACCTGACGTTTTCTTTCATCACGAAGGTCGGCGAGCCGGTCCAACTCGACCTGTTCGTGCGTCGCGCGATGACGTATATCGACCCTTACGCTATGTCGGCTTCGGACGAGCTTGTGACAGGCCCGTACGGAAACGAACTGGGCTGGACTCTAATCGCGTTCTCTCACTCGAACCTACACAAAACCATCTGGCGCAACTACAAGAACCGGGACATGGGGATGGAAACGCTGCTAAGCGTGGCGATATCGAGGCCGGTCAACTGGGGTTCATACGAGGGACTTATAGAGCAGGCGGGGATTGCGACGGCGCTCAGGACATATATGGTCAATAGGCTTGACGAGGAGAAGGCGCTGAGCGAAGCCGAGCGCAAAAAGGACAAATCCAAGAAGCGCGGTCCGGCTCCGGACATGCGCGATCTTGAACTGAAGGGAACATGGGACGGCGCGCGCAAACATGTGAGCGGAGTCATTGAAACCATGCGGCAGAACCAGAACCCGGACGGGACATTCTCCGCGACATGGCATTCGGGCAAGCAGCGGGCGGACAACGAGACGGACGCCATCCTGTACACCGCGCTGGCTCTGGATTTCATGGGTTGGGCGATGTACGACGACGAACTGAGGGACGAGATGCCGAGGAAAGCGGCGAAGGCGCTTATCAAATCGGTGGAGAAGCTTACCCCGGAGATATTGTCGGAGAACTATTTTGCGGCGGCGAGCGCGGCCCGCGCTCTAAGGCAGTACAACGACAGGCTGATAGCGTTGGGAGGGAAAGCCGCCAGATACAACCCTGAAGCCGCGCCGGACGATTCGGCGTGCTGCGATTGAGCGCTAATCCGGCGGGTGGCGCTCACAAACAAGTTTGTGCCGGTGTTCATTCTTCAGCAATAAATGAAGGGTGAATAAAAAAAGGATTAAATCATGCTGATCAAAATAATGTATCCAGACGCTAGCGCTTTTGAATAGCGTGTGAATATGAAGACGGAGGCATAAGCTGCAAGTGTTCGGAGTGTCGAAAAGAGGGTACAGGCATCGCAAAGACGCGCGCTGCCAGTCCCCTTTTTTTCGCAATCGGCGGCGGCGGGAATCGGCGTTCCCGCCCTGCACAGGGAGCCGGTAATGAATTCCCGCAAAGGCAAAGCGGCGATGAATCGCCGCACTCCAAATTAACGCATTGTTTTTTTGCTTGTCTTTAGGCAAATGCGGGAAATCGTTGTGGGGTGTAATGCAGCGCTACACTGTCGGACAACAAAAGGAATGATGAAAACAGCACACTGATATGGGAAACGGCCCGTCTCCCGTCGGCAAAACGGGCAACCAAATAATTCGACATACGGCGACGGAAACGCCTGAGAGAGCGGCGGATGATAAGAATTGACGGCGATAAATGCAAGCGGGACGGCCTGTGCCTAAAGGCGTGCTGCGAGAACCACGTGTTCATTCAGGACGCGCCCGGAGAGATTCCGAGAGCGGCTAATCAGGGCGATTGTTCGTTGTGCGGCCACTGCGTGGCAGTGTGTCCGGGCGACGCGATTACTCACTCCGGAATGAACATGTCGGAGTTCAAGCCGGTGGACCTTTCCGCGTTCCCGACTCCGGATGCGGCGGAGAATTTTTTGTTCTCTATGCGCTCGGTGCGGCAGTATAAGAAGAAGGCTGTGCCGAAGGAGGACATCGCCCGGTTGCTGGCGGCGGGGTCGAAAGCGGCGAGCGAGCACAACTCTCAGGACAGAATGTTTTTCGTTTTGACGGACGCCGCAAAGATACATGAACTATCGGGCAGACTGTCGGCGCATTACGGGATGCTGGCAAAAACGCTGCGGCCTCCGGTGATGAGCGCGATAGGCGTTTTCGCGCCCGGAATGAAGAACTACCTCGAAGGGTCTCTCCCCGATATGAAGCGGAAGGCGGTGGAGTTCGGGCCGGAAACGGACCCGATATTTCACGGCGCGCCGTGCCTCATTGTGATAACCTCGAAAAAAGCCAACATGCTGGGAAAAGACACGGCTCTGACGGCGCAGGAAACAATAAGGGTTCTGGCGCACGCGATGGGACTGGGGACGTGCGTGAGCGGGTACGCCATAGGCGCGCCGTCCATAGTGTCGAAGGCTTTGAAAATTCCAAGGGGACAAAAAATCCAGACAGTGTTCACGCTGGGATACCCGGCGCTCAAATACAGAAAAACCGTGGACAGAAGGCCGCCGAAGATAGACCGGGCGGGGAACTGACGCGGGGCCGCCCGCGCGGCAAATTGTCGAATACGCGGCATCGAGGTTGTTTTCGTGACGACGCAAAGGATGCGGGGTCCTATCTTATTCTTTTTCCTAGTAGTCTCGCTCTGGTTTTTCCGGGGCGTGGCGTTTCGTGGCGAGAATTTTATTGCCGCGGACGCTTTAGCTCGCCACGCGCCGTGGAGCGCTCCCGGCGGGGAAGGGACGAGCGCGAAAGTAGGCAACCCTGAGCTTGAGGAATCAGCGACGGCTTTCTTCCCGGCGTATCTCCACGCGGCAAGGTGGATAGGGGCCGGGACTGTCCCGATGTGGAATCCGCACGCGATGTGCGGCGCGCCGTTCGCGACCTCCGGAGAAGCCGGGATGTTCTATCCGTTGAACGCGCCGTTCTATCTGGCTGGCGCGGCGATAGAGGCGGTGAACTGGGGGGCGGTGGCGCATGTCGCGCTCGGAGGGCTGTTCGCTTTCTGTATGGGGCGAGCGCTGGGCATGGGGTTCCGGGCCGCCACCGTGACAGGCGTCGTTTTCATGTTCAACGGCTGGCTGGCCACAAGGATGATGTCGCCGCATCTTTTGCGGGCCGGGGTGTGGCTGCCTCTGATGGTGTGTCTATACGAGTTGTCTCTCAAGAGGAGGAAAGCGGCGTTCGCCGTTTTGAGCGGAGTGGCCGGGGCGATGCCTTTTCTGGCCGCCAGCCCGCAGGTCGGCATGATGTCCCAACTTTTTGTAGTCCTGTATGCCGCGTTTAAATTTTTCACTTCAGGAAAAGACAAAGGTTTTGCGGCGGCGGCGTGGGCCGTGTCGGTGGTTGTGGCGGCGGGGATAGCTTCGGTTCAGACCATGCCGTCGGCGGACGCGATAATGAGGGCGGCGTCGCAGCCGGGCGCGCTGGCGGACATAGTGATGTCTCCGTTTGACATTAAGCATCTTGCGATGGTGTTCGCGCCGGACATATACGGCAACCCGGCGGCGGGCGGATATCGCGGGGAAATGGATTACATGACGATGTGCGCGTACGCGGGCGCGCTCCCGCTGATAATGGCCGCTATCGCTGTTTTTCGAGGATCGGGTCGGACAAGGTGGTATTTTGCGGGGGCCGCCGTCGTGTCAGTGATTGTGGCTCTCGGCTCGCCGCTCAGCATAATCGCGCTTATCATCCCGTGGCGGCACATGCCGCAGCCGCGCGAGGCTTTGTTTGTTTTCTCATTCTGCGTGTCCGCGCTGGCTGGTTTCGGATGGACGGCGGTGGAGAAGGACGGAGGTTTCAGGGAGCGAGCATCGAAGATGGCGTTGCCGCTCATCGTGTGCGCGGCGGCGCTTGCGGCGTTTTTAGGCGCGGCTGCATTCGCTCCCGCAGGGGACGGAGCGGAGAGGGCGGGCGCGTTGGCGATAGCGTCAGGCGCGGCGAGGTGGGGAGCGTTCGCGGCGGCGGGCGCGGCTATTCTGACAGCCGGTTTCTTCCGCGCGCCTTTCAGATGGATTCTGGCCGTGGCAATCATAATTGTGGACATAGGCTTATGGGCGTCGTGGCTCAATCCGACGACCAAGCCGCAGGAGTTGTTTCCGCCGACAGCGGTGACGGACCTTTTTCAGGCGGACCGAAGCCTTTTCCGGATACACGGCGTCGGCGACCCCGGCGTGTTCAAGCCGGACGCTGCGTCGGTTTACGGTTTGTTCGACATCAGGGGCAGGCTCGACGCGTCCACCGGGCGGTACGCAAAAATATTGGACGCGATATCGGAGGATTTTCGCGGAGCGGCTGACGGAACCGCGCCCGTTCCGATGGATGTGATGCGATTTCGCGCTCCGATACTCAACCTGATGAATGTGAAGTACGCGATGTCCGAGGAATGGCCCGCAGACTACGACGACCCGCAGTTCAGGAGGATGATAGCGAGGGACGCGCGGTTGACGATAAATGAAAGCGCGCTGCCTCGGTTTTTTATTGTGGATGATTGGCGCGCGCTGGACGGCCCTGATGAGGTGTTTGAAGCCATGATGTCAAGGGACTTCGACCCCGGCGCGGCGGTTCTTCTTGACTCGCTGGAGTTCAAAGGCGGCGCGCTCCCGTCGCCACCGCCGCCTGCGGCGTCTCCCGACCGTATCGGAAGGGTTCCGCTGCTGATAAAATACTTTTATTACAGCCCTGATTTAGTGTCGTTCACGGCAGTGGCAGGCAAGGCGGGCATGCTGGTCGCGTCGGAGGCGAACGCGCCCGGTTGGAAGGTCGCCGTCAACGGGCGTCCGGCCCCGATCTACACCGCCAATTACGTGTTCCGCGCCGTTCCTCTGGAAGCGGGCGAAAACCATATCGTGTTCACATACAAGCCCGCGTCTGTTGCCATTGGGAGCGTCGTTTCCACCGCTGCGGCGGCCGCTTCTTTATTGGTTTTAATTGTTCTGCCGATGTTGCGTCCTGAACCCCGAACCAGAAAAAAACGATAGAAAAATTTGGCAGCAAAAGAAACCGGTTTTTCGTCGCGGAGTGGAGAATCAGAGCAGGAAAAGCGGTTGTTTTGATTTGAACAACAAATAGCAAACTTCGAGATTCAAAAAATGACAAAAATCACAATGAAATATATATACAAATAATATAAATATGATATATTTTATGCGCAGTTGAATATTCGTTTACGGAATGATGGAATGATGATGATGCGAATCCCCAAGAATTGCGTATATTTGTTTGTGGCTGTGGGGTTGTTCTATTTTTCGACCGCGCGCGCCCAAACTTATGTTGAATCGGGAAGCTCCTCAGCAATAATCGTTGACAACACGGAGATAATACTGGATGTCGCGCCCGCGACGCGTGGTGGAGAGTTGTACGTGCCGTTGACGGACGATCTGGCGGCGGCGCTGGGGGCGGAGTTCGAGTATTACGATGACGGGGGGCGCGCGGCGGCAAAAGTGACGATGCCGGGAGTGTCGCTGGCGTTCACGCAGGGAGCGTCCGTATATGTGGCGGGCGGAGCGGAAAGGGCGTTGCGGGGCGCGCCGTTCATGCTCGGCCCGTGGCTGGCGGTTCCAGCCGCGATTCTCTTTCAGGAAATTGGGTATGACGCCGAATATGCCGACGGGAACAAGTTTATTTCTAAAGAATCCCGGTCGGCTTTTATAGAGCAGATTCCGGAATTGTTGTTTTTGCCGGAAGCTGAACCGACGAAAATCGAAGAGCCTCAAAAAGTTGCGGTTGAGCCGGAAGCGGCTCCCGCGAGAAAGCCCGCTCCCTTTCAATACACTTACGAAAATTCATTTGAATACAAGAACAACAAGATATCAGGAGACGCCGCCAAGAGCAGCATACAGCCGGAATCCGACGGATACAATAAGTTCAACCTGAGGGCGGTCGGGGAGTTGGCGAACGGATACGGAATCTCGGCCGCGCTGAGAACATCGAGCACGACGAACGGCGATTTCCGGCAGGGCGAAGTGAACAGTTTTACGGTGGACGCGACGCGGGGCAACACGCTGTTGAAGTTTTACGACCTGAACCCGAAGATATCCCGGTTCGTGATGAGAAACTATCAGATGCAAGGATTTCAATATGGGAGGACTAGCGGCGGGATAACGACCTCAGTCATGATTGGAAGGACGCCCAAGAGGCTTTACGAGTCGTTGTACACCCGGAATGTGATTGCCGCGAGGGTGGAGAAACGAGCCGGGGCCGCGTGGAGATATTCGGCGACGCACGCGAGGATAGACGATGTCAGATACCCTGAAATAACTGACCGGCACGAAAACAGCGTGACGACATTCACGGTTGGATACGAGACCAAACCTTTCAATGTGAGCGTTGAGCGGGCGATGAGCGCCGACAGGGTTTTTCATGGAGAAAGCAGAAGGGCGGACGCGACGAGGATAGACGTGAAGCGGACGGCGCGAAACCTGATGTTTATAGGGAACTACGAGCAGATCGGCAACGAGTTTGTGTCGGAAACGGCGTTTTTCACTCCCGGCCGAAGGGAGTTTTCGGCGTTCGTCAGCGCGCGGCTGAATCCGAGGACGATAGCCACCACCGGAGGGAAGAGCGTTTTATACTTGGGAGAAAACACTGAGACCATTCCTTTTCAGATATCATCGCAGCCGTTCGCGGCGCGAAAGAAAATGAAGCTCGCAATGAACTTGAGCAATGAGAAGGCGAGGAACGCGACCGGCTCAAAGCTCACGGAGTCGCGTCAGTTCTCCGTGTCCGACTGGTTCGGCGGAACAAAACTGGCGTTGAATTTCGACAGGCGTGTTCAGAAAAGCTATCAGGGCGACCTGAATTTCAGGACGAACTTCAAGGCGCAGGCGACATCGAAACTGACGGACAGGCTGACTGGAACATTCCAATTCAGACAGGAAAAGAGGAATCCGAACCAGACGCCTATAAGCCGGTTCTACAGGGCGCGCTTCGAGTATGAACTGAAAGAGTGGAACGATGTGGGGCTGACTTTCGAGAGGTATTACAACGGGACGGAATATGACCGCAACTGCGTGGAGGCGGATTACAGGTTGTTGGACAACATCAACGACAGCGAGATAGCAATCACATACGGGTTTCACAACTATGCGGCGCACAACGAAAACAGAATAGGCTTGAAATACAGCTATGTAAGATAGCGCGGGAGAAATGCGATTGAAGACGAACGGGAACAACGGACAAAGGCGTGGATATATGCGAGGGAGAGCGGGGGTGGCCGCGATGATAGCGGCGGCCGCGCTGTTGACGTTAGCGCCGGCGTGTTCCCGGACGGCGTTCGCGGCTGACGCAATCGCGAAACTTGCAAATATAGAAGGTAAAACGCTGATACGGCAAAAGGGGGAAGCGATCTGGCGAGCGGCGGCGGAAGGAGAAGCAATAGAACCGGGCGCATCGGTGAAAACGTTGTCCAATTCGGCTGCGCAAGCTGTTTTTGCCAAAGGCGGCGCTGTCGATATCCTGCCGATGACTGAAGTGGTGTTCGACATAGTGGAAAAGAACGGGCTGAAATCAATCGCGATGAGTCTGGAAGCCGGGCGCGCGTTTTTGCGGGCGGAAGACGAAGAAGGAGCGGCGCAATTTGTAATCAAAGCCGGAAACGCGGCGTTCCGGGCAAGAAACGCGTCCGTGTTTGTCGAAGTAGAGGAAAACGGAGGGTGCGTTGATGTGCTTAGCGGGGACGCTTATTTGACGTCAACGCTAGACGCCTCGGTCAAGTTTCCGCTTGTTCACGGGCAAAGGGCGATAGGTTTGTTCGCGGACGACTCAATGTCATTGTTTGAAGCGGACGTAGCGGATTTTGATATGGCGACGCATTCCTGCATGCCTGAACGAGAGCGGCCTGAGGCGCAACAGAAAATTGTTCAAACCGGAGAGACGTCCGCGCCTGCTGCGGCAGGAGCGGAGGAAGAATCCGGAGAAGAGAGCGTCGTTTCCATTTCCAGCGGCGTAACCGTTCAGTTTAATGCGACTAAGCAAGAAGAGGAATCCGCGCAGGAGATGCCCGACCTTGCCCCGATACTGGTTGCCTCGCAACCCGATGAAGATTTTTCGGGGCAGGGGGACGAACCGGAAGAAGATGCGGAAGAGTATGAGATATCTGTTTCTGCCGCTGTCACAGTGCAGTTTGCGGCGTCGGAAGCGAAGGCGGAAGCGGCGGCGGCGTCTTCCGCAACGCCCGAAGCAGTTTCCGAGGAGCCGACGGCTTGCGCCACTCCGCCAAGAATCATAAAAGTCTCCGCAAATGAAACGAACATACTTCCGGGTTCTAGGCCGTCGCTGGATTTCTATGAATGCGGCCCGATGCAAGTAATGTTTATCGGGACCGCCGAAGACGGATGCGGTCCGGTCGAAAAAGTTATGATAAAGATTGAAGACGAAGACGAAGAGACATATCAGGCGGATGGAAAAAAGAGTTGGTCATACACGGCGGCAGTGGAAAAGGCGGGGACATGGCCGATAAAAATCTGGGCAGTGGACGAGACGGGCGCTGTCTCGGCCGCATATGAATTCAGGATGGAAATGGAAAAGAACGTCGAGCCGCCAAACGTGTCGTTGCAGACAATAGCGAACAGGCAGGCTCCGACATTCGGCGGACGAATGAAACTGAACAAATCGCGTCTGACGAACGGAAGAATGAGTATTGAGGGAGCGGCAGATTCGCCCCGTTGCGATATTTCAAGAGTGGACGTGAGCTTGAACGATGGAACGGCGTGGAACAGGGCGAGCGGAGGCGGATTCTGGTCATATTCCTTCGTTCCGAGGGACGGGACGTATGAGATAGTCGCCAGAGCGGCGGACGATGACGGGCAGGAGTCCGCCATGACTGCGACAGTTGAAGTTGAATACATAGACAAAACGGATGAGGAATTGCTGAGGATCGATTTTGACGCGCTCATGGCGGCCTACAGGGATAAAAACGCCGGAGGAATCATTGACGGCGTTTCAAGCAGGTTCTCTTCCCCTGTGGAATCCATCGAGGACCTCTCTCGCCTCGATTATTCGCTGAACGCCAAATTTATGGAACAGTCGACGGTGTATATCCGGTATCTAGTGGTTTCGACGACAGTGAGCGGGAACACGGGGCGTGTGATGTTCAACTGGGACGCGGACAGAAACACGGCGGGTTATACGCATACAGGGACATTTGTGTTCGACTTGGACGACGAGGGATGGAGACTGCTGACAGTGTCCGACGCGGACACGTTTTTAAGGCACACGGATGTTGCGGCGCATATATCAGTCCGCGCGTCGGAATCTCAACTAAAAGCGAACAGGGCGGACACCGCGACGATATATCTGGAAGTGCGCGACTCGGCATACAATCCGGTAAAAGACGGAACGATGATAACTTTGCTCGCGAGTTCGGGAGAAGTTGACGCGGTGGCGACAACATCGGAAGGGCTGGCTGAGGCGACATATACGACAGGGTCATCTGCTGGAACCGCAGTGATTACGGCAAGGCGGGGAAGCGCAGCCGGAACAGCGTCTATCGTGATAGTCGAAGAGTCGCCCCCGGGGCCGCCGGAAGAGCCGGGCGGTTGAGACAATTCGGAAAAGGTTGACGCGAAGCCATAATTGGAAGGAGTCAGGTTATGAAAAAAATATCTATTGTTGTTTTAGCGGTTTTATGCGCGTCGGCAGCGGCGCGGGCGGCTGTTCCTCAGTTGATAGACTATCAGGGATACCTGATGGAGAGCGGGGTGGCTGTGAACGGCTCGAAGAGCATAACGTTCAACCTGTTTGACTCTTTGACAGGCGGCTCGCAACTGTGTTCTTCAGGAGCGCAGACGGCAACCGTCACGAAGGGCGTATTCTCGCATTCAATCGGCTCTGCGGGCTGCGACCTATCGACCATCAACTGGGACAATCCGGTATATCTGGAGTTAGTGGTGCAGGGAACGACGCTCGCGCCGAGAGAGAGGATAGCGGGGGCGGCGTATTCGGTGCAGACGAAGTCGGCGAACGTGATATTCGCGCCGTCCGGCAATTTGTCCGCCACCAACGCGCAGAGCGCGATAGAGGAACTTGACTCCGAAAAGCTGGATAAAACAGGCGGAACAATCACAGGCTCGCTAGCGCTCACGGGAGACGTGACCGCCGACGGAACTGTTACGGCGTCCACTTTCGAAGGCGACGGCTCCGCGCTGACGAATATCAGCGCTGGCACGCACAACCACGACGCGGCGTATGTGAACGTCGGCGGAGACGCGATGACGGGCGCGCTGACAATGAACAACGCGGGGCTGAACATGAGCGGCGCGAGCGGGGATATCACGTTCGACAACGCTGGCGGCACAATCACGCTGGCAGGCGGAGGCATCACAGACAGCGCTGGAAACGTGAACATAAAGAAGAGCGTTAGGATAGACGCGGACGCCGATGTAAGCGGTGTGCTGTTCATTGATTCCGGATTGGCAAATGGTTATTACTCGGCGATAGATTTCTATGATCGAGGAATAGGCAAATGGGGCATGGGGAAGAATATCGACAATGATTTTTATATTCAGGAACTGGGAACTGGAGACAGGCTGACTATCAAGAAAACCACAGGATACGTCGGAATAGGCACGACCGGGCCGTCAAGCGCGCTGCAAGTGGCCGGAACGGTAACCGCGACGGCGTTTTCAGGAGACGGCTCGGCGCTGACGAACATCAGCGCGGGCACGCACAACCATGACGCGTCTTATGTGAACGTCGGC
>JAKQBV010000608.1 GCA_029573925.1 bacterium | reverse complement strand
GGAGGCGGTAGGTATTTGCGGAACCGGCATTGTGGACGCGCTTGCCATCATGCTTCGCGAAGGGGTGGTGCGTCCCGGCGGGGCCTTCGATCGGGCGGCGGTCGACGCGTCCCGGCTATTCGCCGGCCGCCTCGAAACATCAAACGGCATCCTGTCCTGCCGGCTCGCCGACGGCGTCTTTCTGAACCAGAAGGACATTCGAAACATCCAGCTCGCCAAGGCGGCGAGCCTCGCGGCCGCGACCCTGCTTCTGCGGGAGGCCTCCTGCCGGACCGAGGAGATTGAGCACGTCTTCATCGCCGGGGCCTTCGGCGAAAACCTCGATATCGACAACTTCCGCTCCCTCGGCTTTATTCCTCATTTTCCCAACGCCGAGTACCGCTTTATGGGGAACACGAGCCTCAGGGCCGCAGAGCTCGCCTGCGCGGACCGCGGATTTATAGCGCGATGCCGGGCCCTGCGCGACCGGCTCAAGATTATGGAGCTAAGCTCGCGGCCCGACTTCAACGACCTCTTCATCGAATGCCTCGAGTTCGCTTAGGGCGCCTTGGAATCGTCGAAGCGGGAGAAATCCCCGGATCGCGAAATCGACGCGCACCGATTTTGTTTAAATAATCTTGACTTTTTACATATATCAATACATGAATATTTGTGTATTTAAATCAAGACGCGTCGGAACGCGAAACGAGATCCCAGCGTGACCATTAAACGGCCCCCCTCCGGCGCGAAAACACTCGAACCACAGGAGGATTGGATACCATGGATTACAGGCATTACTCGCAGGTGTTCTGGGAACAGGTGGGCAGGTACGGCGACCGTGTCGCCCTTCGCTACAAACCGGGAGCGGAGTGGCAGGAGATCTCCTGGCGCTCCTTCGGGGAACAGGTGCGCGCCGTCGGAAAGGCGCTTATTGAGTGCGGTATCGGCGAACAAAAAACGATAGGAATTTTTTCTCAGAACATGCCCGCATGGAGCATCGCGGACATAGGGGCCCTGTGCATCCGCGCCATACCCGTGCCCATCTATCCCACAAACACGGTCAAGCAGGCCGAATACATCATTAACGACGCGGAGATCGCCGTTCTCTTCGTCGGCGACGGCGAACAATACGACAAGGCCATGCGGCTCTTCGGGGAAAACTCATTCTTAAAGAAGATCGTCGTCTTCAACGAAAAACTGCCGATAAAGAAAGACGCGGACGTTATGCACTTTTCCGATTTCCTCGACATCGGCCGGAAATCCGGCCACGACGCGGAGTTCGACGCCCGCATGACCCGCGGCGTCCCCGAGGACCTGTTAACCATCATCTACACCTCCGGAACTACCGGAGAGCCCAAAGGCGTCATGCTAACCCACTCCAACGCCATATTCCAGAAGGCGCGCCACGACCGCCGCCTTGTCGACCCAAACGAAAACGACGTGTCGCTCTGCTTTCTCCCGCTCTCACACGTCTTCGAGCGCATCTGGACCTATTATGTGTTCGCCGTCGGCATGACTAACAACTACCTGGACGACACCAAGAAGATCGTAGAATTCATCCAGGAGGTCAGGCCCACAATAATGTGCGCGGTACCGCGCTTCTACGAGAAGATCTATGCCACGGTGTTCAATCGTCTCGAATCCGCGCCCGCGTTGAAAAAGAGGCTTTTCAAGTGGGCCCTGCGCACCGGCGCCGCTCGCAATGTCAAGAAGCGCGATAAAAAGTTCGTAGGCCCGTGGCTCGCTTTTAAATACGCCCTGGCGGACAAGCTTGTCCTCTCGAAACTCCGCGAGGTGGTCGGCGGCAGGATCAAGTTCTTCCCCTGCGCCGGCGCGCCGCTGTCG
>JAKQBV010000607.1 GCA_029573925.1 bacterium | reverse complement strand
GTGGGCCGCGCATTACATAGGGTTCTCGCCGCCTTCTCTCAGCGCGGCAAGCTTCACGGCGTTCAAGAGCGAACTGCTTACCCGCGCGGACTATGAGGGCGACCGGACGGATTCTTCCACTCTCATGTTCCCCTTCGGCTCGGACTTCACGCCGCCAGTGCGGAAGTGGTCGAATATGTTGAGCAAGTGGCGGGCGGGCGGCGGCTCTCCGAAAGTGGAGTTTTCGCTGCCGAGACATTTCTTCGATGAGCTTCGCGAGGAGTCGGGCGGAGAATTTCCAGTCGTCTCCGGCGAGTTGAATCCGTTGTTGACCGGTTGCTACGAGTCAAGGGAAAAGGTCAAACGACTGTGCAGAAAGTCTCAATACGCGATTATGGACGCAGAGAAGTGGTCTGCGATCGCGTGGTCTCGCGGCGCGGAGTATCCGAAGGAGAAACTGGACGCCGCGTGGGAACTGATTCTGACAAATGATTTTCACGATATCGTGTGCGGCACGGGCACGGACAAAGTTTACCGCAACACGCTGAGGAGATACTCCGAGGCGATGGCGGCGATAGAAGAAGCGGGA
Organism: bacterium; assembly: GCA_029573925.1. Lineage (GTDB taxonomy): Bacteria > UBP15 > UBA6099 > UBA6099 > UBA6099 > UBA6099. Next base: position 3,623 of record JAKQBV010000607.1, on the reverse strand, counting down.
GCGGCGGCGCGCGAAAAACTGGCCGCGCTCGCGGACACGCGAGGCGCGGGGGTTCCTTTTGTCGCATTCAACAGCCTGAACTGGAGCCGCCGAGAAATGTTGAGAATCCCGGTGGACAGCTTGGGGGACATAGCGGACGCCGAAACATTCTCGGCGGTAGGCCCGGCGGGCGAGCCTCTGCATTGCCAGCTCTCGGGCGGCCATGTCCTTGTTCATGCGATTCTTCCCGCGATGGGCTTTGCGGTCTTGAACATCAAACCGAGAGCAAAATCGCAGCGCGGGGGGGGGCCGAAACCTTCGGACCTCAGCGTTTCTGAACTCTGCATGGAAAATGAATATCTCAGGGTGACGCTGGATCCGCGCACAGGCTGCTTGGTGTCCGTGTTTGACAAGGAGACGGGGCGGGAAACGCTCGACTGCTCGCGCTATCTGGGCAACGAGCTTCTGGCCGAAGAGGACGCGGGCAATCTATGGACTGTGCAAAAGACGGGAGAGGCGTGGGAGGGCAAACGCTACAGGTCGGCGATAAGGCTCATTGAGAGCGGGCCTGTGCGGGCAGGTTTCGAGGCGAGAGGCCGACACAAGGACATGGACCGCGTCCAGCGCGTTTATCTTGAAGCGGGTTCGCGCCGCGTGGATTTCGAGACGGACATCGATTTCAAAGGAAGGGACATGCGTGTCAAGGCGATGTTCGGCGCGGCGGCGGGCGGCAAGCCCGTGTTCGAGACTCCGTTTTATTCGGAACCGCGCAACCCCGGCCACTGGTGCGCGCAGAACTGGGTTGACATTTCAAACGGGAAACGCGGCCTCGCCGTCCTGAACTCAGGCAATCCGGGGATGGACGCGGAGACGGACTGCATGGGGCTGGTTCTGTTCAGGAGCGTTTCGGTTTTCTCGACGGCGTATCTGAGGTATCTGGCGCGCAACATGGCGAGCATCCTTCGCGCGTCCTCAGAGGCCAAAGAAATCATGAAGAAAGGGCTTGGACACGCCGAATGGGCGTTGTACGAGCATCACGGGATAACTCTAAGAGAATGGTCTAGCGAGGGCGGGATGAGCATGAAAGGCGTGTTCACGCCGGACCATCTGGCTCCTTTCATCGCGATGACCAAGCCCGCCGAATGCTGGGAGCGCGGCATGCACTCTTTCAGATACGCGATATATCCGCACGCCGGAGACTGGAAGGCTGCCTCATTGCCGCGAGCGGGAGTCGAGTTCAACACGCCTGCGGTTGCGCTTGCCAGAGGCAAAGCCAAAGGGCCGCTCGGAAGGTCGGCCTCTCTTTTCAGCGCGGGGGAAGACGCCGCCGCAATCATGGTCGCTTTGAAGAAAGCGGAGAAATCCGACGCGCTTGTGGCGCGCGCTTATGACGCGCTCGGCGACGGCTCAAAATTGAGATTCAGCAGTCCCGTCCCCGCGATTGCCCGCGCAAGAAAGACGAATATCACCGAAGACGAAAAAGGCGGCGCGCTCCGCGTCAACTCAGGAACCGCTCAAGCGGCTCTTTCCAAGTGGGAGATAGGAACATTTCTTCTTGAGTTGTCCGGCGCGGCGAAATAAACCCGAATCCGTCGTTAGGATTCGGGCGCGATTGGTCAGAGTGGATGAAACGCGGAACGCAAGGCGCATTTTCGCGGTAGGGGCGGGGTTGTCCCGCCCGAAATGGGCGCGGAAACCGCGCCCCTACAAAAAAATGATGGGTGGCGCTCACAAACTTGCTTTGTGCGTCATGAACAATATTGATGGGTGGCACGCACAAACGAGTTTGTGCGTGAACCGAAACATTCCATCACTATGAAAATCGCCCCTTTTCGCCTGCTCTTTCGGCGAATCCAGAATAAACCGCTGTCGAGAGCGCGACCGCAAGGTTGCTCAAACTTAAAGCAGCCGCCTGATGAAAAGACTGAAAAGGGTTGCCCGCGTTATCTGCAACCTATATGGCGCGATATGACAATCCGCTGAATTTCAGACGTGCCTTCGCCGATTTCGAGCAGCTTCTGATCGCGGTAGTATCTCTCTATGTCGTATTCCTTCATCAGTCCGTATCCGCCGTGAATCTGAACGGCCTGATTGACGACGCGGCTCATTACTTCCGAGCAATATAGTTTCGCCATCGCCGCCAGTTTCGAATACTGTTTCCCTTTGCTTTTCAGCCAGCAAGCCTTATAGAGGAGGTTTCTTGCGGCTTCGATCTCAGTGCCCATGTCCGCTAGTTTGAAGGCGTTCGCCTGAAAGCGCGAGATCGGCACGCCGAACTGATATCTTTCTTGAGAATATTTGAGAGCTTTTTCGAAAGCGCCCTGAGCGCCGCCAAGCCCCATAGCCGCTATGCTTAGTCTGCCGCCGTCGAGTGTTTCGAGCATCTGTTTGAATCCATCGCCGCGTCGTCCGAGAATGTTCTCTTCAGGCACTCGGCAATCGTCGAAATACAGTTCGCACGTGTTTGACGCGCGCCACATCATTTTCCCGTGCATTGTTTTCGCTTCGAAGCCGGGAGTGCCGTTCGGGACGAGTATGCAACTCATCTCGTTGCGACCGTCCTCGCGCGTGCCCGTGATAGCCTGAATGGTGGACACAAGCGACATCTCCGTGCCTGCGTTTGTGATGAATATTTTGCTGCCGTTTAAGACCCATTCGCCGTTGCGCAGTTTGGCGGTCGTCTTGGACGCCTGAGCGTCTGAGCCGGCCTCCGGTTCGGTGAGGCCGAACGCGGCCAGACCTTCGCCGTTGCAGAGCCTAGGCAGCCAGTCCATTTTCTGTTTTTCGCTTCCGAAATAATAAATCGGGCCGATGCCGAGCGAGTTGCCCGCCGCGACTGTGGCCGCCTGTGAGCCGTCAATCCTAGCCATTTCCTCGACCGCGATGATATATGACGTGTAATCCATCGCCGACCCGCCGTATTTTTCGGGCAGGAACATTCCGAACAGGCCGACGCCCGCCATTTTCTTTGTCAGTTCTAAGGAGAACTCCTCTTTCTCGTCCAGTTCGCGTGCGACCGGGGCTATCTCGTTCTCCGCAAAGTCGCGTATCGTATTTCTGATAATGTTCTGCTCTTCTGACAAATCAAAGTTCAACATAGTCGCATTCCTCCATGCGCGGCGTCCGGTTTTCAATTCCCGCCCCTAAGGGGCATGATGCTTTGCCCGCACAATATCACAAATGCCGCTCGGTCACAATATTTTTTTTATGGAAGTTCGAAGCGGCAAAATGTTAGCCGCAGATAATCCGAAAAAGTTTCATTTTCAAGGCTTTGTTGTTCGTCGGCGATAAGACGATTCCGCGCAATAAAAAACGCCCGGATGTTGTTATACGGCATTATACCCGAATCCTTCATTGGGATTCGGGAGCGATTGTTCAGAGCGGATGAAATGCGAGGCGAAAGACGCGTTTCTGCGGCAGGGGCGGAGTTGCCCCGCCCCTGCGGAAAAATGTTGGGTGGCGCTCAAAATAGATGGGTGGCACGCACAAACTTTGTTTGTGCGTCTGGACTTTGGCCTTTAACTAGTAGAAATTCACTTTAAGGTTGCAAAGCGCGGATATTTAATGTTGACGAATTGGTTTTTTAGGACTAGTATATAAACTAGACTATAAAAGGAGGTCGTCAACATGGGGTATCCGACTAA
>JAKQBV010000605.1 GCA_029573925.1 bacterium | reverse complement strand
AGTTGGCCGGTCTCACGCCAGAAGATGTTCTCGTTCAGAGCGTGCACGGCCCTCTCAACGCCGACGGCATGATAGACAAGCCTTCGATTGTGACGCTTCAACCGGCGGGAACCACAGGCGACGGCGCAACCGTCTTCAAAGGCGACATAACGGCAGTTAACAGCGGAAGGCACGGCCACACCCTGCGCGTCATTCCGACCAACAAGAGCCTTCAGGACCCGTTCAAGATGGGACTCATTCTCTGGGCATGAGCAAGGTTTATCCCGGCTCGCCTCCCATAGGCGAGCCGGGGCGGTTTTATTGCGTAAAACCCGGTTCAAAAGAGGCGCAAAAATCCATGTTCCGCGACAAATGGTTTTGCGGCTCTGAAATCAACCCGAATCCTATCGACGGATTCGGGTCGAAGAAATTACTTTAGGATTTTAATTCTATCCAGAGGCCAGAATCTAGCCCAACCTTTGCTGCGCACGTTTTTCAGAGGCAGCGGGCCCCAGACATGACTGTCGTTGCTGTTGTTCCTGTTGTCTCCCATAAGGAAGACATGTCTTTCGGGCACTTTCACGGCTGGCATATTGTAGAGGGGAGGGGCCTTGATATAAGGCTCGTTGATTGGCATGTGATTTACATAGACTGTGAGGTCTCTTACTTCAATGGTGTCTCCGCCGACCGCGACGACCCGCTTAATAAAATTGGTTTTTGGGTCTTTAAGGAACGGTATAGGGATAGGGCGGGGAGTGCGTTCTCCGTCCTGATTGAACACGATAATCTCGCCGCGTTGCGGTTCCCTGAATCGATACGTGAACATGAATCCGACGACTCTGTCGCCTATATAGATAGTCGGTTCCATCGAGCTAGACGGGATGACATAGGTTTGAAGGATGAACGGACGGATTATTCCGAACGCGACGATAAACGCCAGAACTATCGCCTGAAAAAGGTCTCTGACATATTGCTTAGGAGTCGGTTTGACAAAGAAAACGGCGGTCTGCTCTCCGTGTGGAGAAGAGACTGCCACTTTGGTTTTTCCTGTGGGTTTAAGGGGCTTAATCTTGAAGGTGACGGAGCCGCCTCGGGCCGTTTTTTCTTCTTTGTATTTAAGCTTGCGACATTCGGCAGTCACCGGAATGTCTTCTTTGACCGCCTTGCCTTTTGAGTCTTTAAAAGAGCATTTTACGACAACTTCGGAAAGACCGTCGGACACCACTGAATCCGGCTTGACCTCCACCCGCATTGATGGGCTGTTGTCTTTACCGTCGGGCATCTTCAAAACCGAAGCAACGCCGGCGTCATGTCGCGCTTTCGGAGGATTTCTGTTTCTTCCTGACGACGATGCGCTCTTTGAGTCTCGCGGATTTGCCTGAAAGGTCGCGCAGATAGTACAAGCGGGCCTGTCTGACTTTGCTGTGGCGGACGATGGTGACTTTTTCCACCCTCGGCGAGTGCAGCGGGAACGTTTTTTCAACGCCGATGGAGAAGGAGGTCTTGCGAACGGTGAACGTCGCGCCCAGCCCCCCGCCTCTCTTCCTTATCACCACGCCCTGAAACACCTGCGTGCGTTCTTTGCCGCCTTCGACAATCTTATGGTCCACTTTCACCAAATCCCCGACTTCGAACTTCGGGATGTCTTCGGCCTTTTTCATGTAGTCTTTTTCAAACTGCTCAATCGCCTTGATTCTCATACCGCTGCTCCTGTCTTTAATCTTATTCGTTAAGGTTCCGCGATCTCGCGGCCTTTATTCGTTTCCAGAACATTTCAGCGACTCGATGAATCTCGCGTCCTTGTCGCTCAATTCCGCGCCTTCCAGCAGGTCCGGCCTTCGCCTGAATGTCGTCTCCAAGCTTTTTAGCCTTCGCCATTCGGCGATTTTCGCGTGGTGCCCGGAGATAAGTTCCTCCGGAACCGCCATCCCCTCGAACTCCGGGGGGCGGGTGTAAAGAGGCGGGCCTAAGAGGGAGTCCTCGAAGGTGTCCGTCTCCGCCGATTCGGCGTTGCCAAGCGCTCCCGGAACAAACCGGGCCGCCGCCTCGATCATCGCCAACGCCGCAAGCTCGCCGCCCATAAGCACGAAATCACCGATGGAGATTTCATCCGTGGCCCTGCTTTCGACAACCCGCGCGTCTATTCCGCCGTAGTGGCCGCAGACGACCGTCCATTCGGGCGTCTCGCCATATTTGCGGGCGAGGGCCGAGTCGAACTTGCGGCCTCTCGGCGTCGTGAACGCCACAGGCATCCTTTCGGGAGTTCCCGGCGCTCCGGCCACATCGTCTATCGCCGCGGCGAGCACGTCCGGCTTCAGTATCATCCCGGCTCCGCCGCCGTAAGGTGTGTCGTCGACGGTTTTGTGCTTGTCGGAGGCCCAGTCTCTTAGTTGCGTCGCGGAGATCTCAATAAGGCCTTTCTCGCGGGCTTTGCCTATCAAACTCAACCCTGCGTAGAATTCCACCAGTTCCGGAAAGAGCGTGATCACGTGGACTCTCATGTCGTCCAAGCCTTGTCGATCGTCATCGCGCCGCGCTCTAGGTCGATCTCTTTGACGCAAGCTTTTATCGCCGGCGCCAGATATTCAGTTTTTCCGTCCGCGGAACGAATCACATAAAACTCGTTGCCGCTCGCGGACATCACAGCCTCCAGAATCCCCAACTCTTCCCCTCCGGCGTCGAACACCTTGAGGCCTTCGAGTTGGTAGACGTAGTATGTGTCCTTCTCAGTTATTGGAAGGGTTTCCTCCTCCGGAATCCTGACCAGACAGCCCTTGAGCTTGGCCGCGTCTTCCAGGGTGTCGATCCCCTCGAATTTCAGCAACACGTTGCCAGAGTGCTTCTTCGAGCCTTCCAGCCTGAGTTCGCCGGGGCCTCCGGGTTTGCCGTCTGCCTTCTCAACAAAGACCTTCTGCAGAAGAGCGAACCTGTCGGGGTCGTCGGTGAGCAGCGAAACCTTCACCCAACCCCTTATGCCATGGGAACCTCTGACGATTCCGATGTTGACAAGCCGGCTCATCCGAGAAGCTCTATGGATACCTTTTTGCCGTCTTTCACAGCCGCGGCTCTGACAATCGTGCGGATGGCGTTGATTATCCGACCCTGTTTTCCGATCACTTTTCCGATGTCCGATTCAGCGACTTTGATCTCGTACACGACCGCTTTTTCGCCCACGACTTCGGATATGGTCACTTCTTCAGGAGTGTCGACTATCGACTTCACCAGCAGTTGCAGTAATTCGTTCATACGAACACCTCCTCCCGGACATTGCGTCAACCGGCGTTTACTTGCTCAGCAAGCCTTTGGCCGATAGCAGTTTTTTAACCGCGTCGCTCGGCTGCGCGCCTTTGTTCAACCAATCCAGAACCCGGTCTTCGTTCAGGGTTATGGATTCGGGGTAGTTCGCCGGATCAAAGTGTCCCAGTATCTCCACGAATCTTCCGTCTCTGGCCTTCGATTGCTCGGCCGCAACGACTCTGTAGTGCGGGACATGCTTCCTTCCGGTTCTTGCCAGTCTCAACCTTACCGCCACATTTCACCTCCGGTCAATCTTATAATTATATACTATTTATCTGAATTTTCCAAACCCCGGCTGCCTCATCGCGCCTTTTTGCATCTGGGTTATCATCTTCTTCATCATGTCAAACTGCTTCAGAAGCTGGTTGACTTCCTGCACAGTCGTCCCACTCCCCTTCGATATCCTTCTCTTTCTGCTCGCGTTGATCACCCCGGGATTCTTTCGCTCGTCCGGAGTCATCGAACAGATTATCGCCTCGATTCTTCCCACCTGCTGCTCGGCCATGTCGTCAGACACATGCTTCTTCAGGCCGCTGAAACCGGGTATCATCCCCAGCAGATTGGCTATCGGGCCGAGTTTCCGGACCTGCTTTATCTGGTTCCTGAAATCCTCAAGGTCGAACTTGTTGGACATCAGTTTCTTTTCGAGCTTTCTGGCGTCCTCGTCGTCCAAGTTGGCCTCGACCTTCTCAATCAGGGAAAGCATGTCTCCCATGTCGAGGATTCTTGAGACGAACCTGTCGGGATGGAAAGATTCGAGAGCGTCGAACTTTTCCCCGGTTCCGATAAGCTTGATAGGCTTGCCGGTGGCGTACTTTACCGATAGGGCGGCTCCGCCTCTCGTGTCGCCGTCCATCTTGGTCAGCACGATCCCCGTCACTCCCACCGGGTCGAAGGAAGTGGCGATGTTCACCGCGTCCTGCCCGGTCATTCCGTCCACCACCAGAAGAACTTCGGTGGGATTCACGGCGGATATGATGGCGCGCACTTCCTCCATCATCTTCTCATCCACGTGCAGGCGGCCCGCAGTGTCAAGCAGCAACAAATCATAGTTGTTGTCTTCAGCGTGAGAGACGGCCTTGCGCGCGATGGAAACAGGGTCGTTGTCGCCTTCCGGGAAGAAGAAGGAGACGCCTGTTTTTCCAGCGACGATTCTCAACTGCTCTATTGCCGCCGGACGGTAAATATCCAGAGGCGTGGCGAGGACGCGTTTGCCTTTTTTCGACTGCTGGCCCGCGAGCTTGCCGCAAGTGGTCGTTTTCCCTGAGCCTTGAAGTCCGCAGAGCAGGTACACTGTGGGCTTCTTCGGGCCGGTAGCCAGCGCGGCGTGTTCGCCTCCCAGCATGTCTATCAGATTGTCTTTAACTATCTTGAAAAACTGCTGGTGCGGGGTGAGGCTCTTAAGAACTTCCTCGCCCATCGCGGCTTC
>JAKQBV010000602.1 GCA_029573925.1 bacterium | reverse complement strand
GACGGTCGAAGCGTGGCGCGCGGCTCTGTTGAACTCGTCCGGGCCGACCGCGCTTGTGCTTTCTAGGCAGAACCTGCCGTGTCTTGACCGCGTTGAATATCCGTCCGCCGCCAACCTTCACAAAGGAGCGTACACACTGTGGCAGGCGAGGGAAGGCGCGCCGGACGCGATTATCATCGCCACCGGCTCCGAGGTGGAAATCGCGCTTGCCGCCGCCCGCGCGCTCGCGGAAGAGGGCGTTAACGCCCGCGCGGTGTCCATGCCGTCATGGGAACTCTTCGACGCCCAGACGCCCGAATACAAAGAGAGCGTGCTGCCGGACGCCGTCCGCGCGCGAGTCGCGGTCGAAGCGGGCATACGCACAGGCTGGGAAAGATACGCCGGGCTTGACGGCGAGATTGTCGGCATGGACGGCTTCGGGGCCTCCGGCCCGGCTTCCGCCCTGTTCAAGAAATTCGGCTTCGTCCCCGGCGCGGTCGCGGACGCGGCGCGGCGCGTTGTTGCTAAACAGAAAACCAAGAGCGGGGGCGCCGCGTCATGACCGGAAAAGAAAGATTCCTGACCGCGCTGAACAGAGGAACGCCGGATATGGTCCCCATCTGGGACCTCGCTTTCAACGAGCCGAGCATAGTCAATATCGCCAAGCATTTCACTGACAACGTCCCGCCGCTGAAGCTGCTTCATCAGATGGACGCGAACGACCTTGTGGCGATAATGCGGGCGCTGTTTCTCATAGCCGAAGAGCTTGACCTCGACGGGCTGACAATGCCGACTCTGCTAGGACGCGAACATATCGAGGGCGACATTATAAAGGACAGACTCGGCGTCATCCAGCATGTCGGCTGGCACGGCGACCCCATTCCCTTCGACGGCCCTATAAAAACTCCCGCCGACCTCAAATCTTACAAGCCTCCCAAAGTCGACGACTCGTGGCTCATGGCCGCTATGTTCGCAAAATCGCATTTCAAGGGCCGAATCGCAAACGTGCTGATGATGCCCGACCCGTTCAAGATAAGCTGGGCCTTGCGCGGCGAGATGATTAACACGCTCATCGCTTATATCGACAATCCAGCGTTTGCCCATGACACGGCCAAGCTTGCCACCGAGATTTGCCTCGCGGTGTTCGAAAGGGCTGTCGCCGCCGGAGTTGACGCTGTCGTGCTGCCCGGCGACATCGCCATGAACGAGGCGACCATCATGTCCCCCGCTCATTTCAGGGAATATCTCAAGCCGAGATATAAAGAGATTGTGGATGTCGTCCACGCCGCCGGGCTGCCCGCAATCAAACATTCCGACGGCAACCTCAACGCCATCCTCGACGACCTGCTCGAAATCGGGTTCGACGCCGTGCATCCGATACAGCCTCAATGCATGGATATCGCCGAGACGAAGAAGAAGTGCGCGGGCCGCGCCTGCGTCATCGGCAATATCGACTGCGTCGATCTGCTCACTTCCGGCAGCGTCGAGGAAGTCGAGCGGACGGTGAAGGAGACTATCGAAATCGCGGCTCCCGGCGGCGGATACATCCTGTCGTCGTCCAACACGATTCACCCGGACGTGAAGCCTGAAAACGCGATAGCGATGTTCCGCGCGGCGCGCAGGCACGGCGCGTATCCCATAGGCGGGGCGGAGAAATAATAACTAATCGGAGACGAATTATCATGGCGGACGAAAAACTTTATTTCATGATTCGGGACGCGCTGGCCGCATTCTTGAAGTTCAACAACAGGATGGAAGTGTCGGGAACGGAAAACATACCGTCCGGCGGCGCGCTCGTCTGTCCCAACCACACGAATTACTCCGACCCGTTCTTCCTCGGCGCGGCGGTGGAGGACAGGGTGATGCACTTTCTGGCGTGGCACGGGATCGCGGAGATGCCTCTTGTCGGCCCTCTGTTCTCCCGCATCGGAACTATGCACCCGATACACGAAAGCTACGGCGTGGCGGAAGATAAAAACGAAGTCCGCGAAAAACTCGACACATTGAGAGACCTGCTGAAGGCGGGCGAACTGTGCGTGATATTCCCCGAAGGAACGATCAAACACTGGATACGGCCCGGAGGGGACAAGCTGGACGAGTTCAAGCCGGGGGCCACGAGGTTGGCGGCTCAGGCGGGCGTCCCTATCATGCCGGTGGCGATGACCGGCACACGCTGGGTGGTGGCTAACATTATCAACTACCACGACTGGGGCGGGCCGGACAAAGGTTTCTGGATACCTTCCGCGCTCCCGGTCAAGGTGCGGGTCAGAATCGGCAAGCCGTTCAAGGTGGACCCGGCGGCGGCGGACGACAGAGAGGTCAACGTCCGCGAATCCGAACGACTTCGCGACGTAATTTCTGACATGCTGGACGAGATGCGCGGACGGAAACGATAGGACATCCCGAAAACAACGGCGCGACGGCGCGCGGAGGTTGCTTTATGGCAAGACAGGACGATATTGACGCGACAATAAACGAGGCGAAGGGAAAACTGCGCGGCTCTTTCAGGGACGCGGACGCGATGCGGCTGCTCGGAAGCTGCTATATGTATTTGAAGATGCGCGACGAGGCTCTGTTTATGTATGAAAAAGCTCTCGCCGCCGATCCCGGCTCCCCGACCGTAAAATTCGCGCTCGCTTCGTTTTACGTCAACGACGGGCAGCGCGCCAAGGCCGTCTCCATGCTGCGCGACATCAATTCCGCGCATCCTTCCTTTGCCCCCGCCTTCGAGCTTCTCGGAAAAATCCTCTCCGAAGACGGCGACTCCTCCGGCGCTCTGGACGCTATGAAAAAAGCGGCGGACATCGAAACAGACAACCCTGAAACACTTTATGAACTCGGCAACCTTTACGACGACAACGATATGCAGGATATGGCGATGCGGATGTATGAAAGGGCGGTCGAGATCGACCCCGAACACGCGCCCGCCCACAACGCCATCGGATTGCTCCATTCGGATAACGAGGACTGGGACGCCGCAATCGCCGCGTTCCGGCGCGCTCTCGCCGCTGTCCCCGGATACTCCAACGCCCACCTCAACCTCGCCAACGCTTGCCGCAATCATCCGAACATGCCTTTTCAGGACGCCGTCGACGAGTTGAATCTGGCGATTCGTTTCGACCCGGAAAACGCAGACGCGCTCAACGCTCTGGGAGAAATCTATTACGAGGACGAGGACTACCGCCGCGCGCTCGACCTCTTCAACAACGCGGCTGACGTCAACCCGGAATTGCCGGAAACATTTCTCAACCTCGGCAACGCCTACTACATGCTGGGCGAGGCGAACGAGGCGGTGAGCGCGTGGCGGCGCGCGTCCGAGCTTGACCCGGAAAACGCGGACCCGCACTTCTGGATCGCCCGCGCCTGCCTAGACTCAGGGCAGGAGCTTGAAGCAGCAATCAGATTCAAACTATATCTCTCCATCGAGCCCGACGGCGACAACTCTCAGGAAGCCTCCGCCGCGCTCGATAAAATCAAACACGAATGGCCCGTCTGAACAACGCCCGCATGGGCAAGGGCAAAGGATTTAGGGAAAACTTTTGAAAAAGTTTTCCCTTAAAATCCCTTTCAAAACGTTTCATGCTAGCGCCAAAGTCAGAGCTTCGCTTCTGCTTTTGGCGCGTATCACTAAAAAGATATTGAAGAAGGGTTTTCAGAGGAACCATCTCCATAATGATTTAAAATAAATCGCCGCAAACCCAACCCGCAAGGGTCGCCCCTACGAAAATTCGCCTTGCGCCTCGCGTTTAATCCGATCTGAACAACCGCTCTCGAATCTTAAACGACGAATTTTGGACTAATTGAGATTATAATTATTGATTGAATATAGTGAAACCAATTGAATGTGTAAAAAATGATGATATAATTTGCGTTTAAATGGCGGTTTGCCGTGTCTGTTTTATGCGTTTGGGACACCGGGGAGCGGCTGCAAAAGATGGCTTTATTACTAGTATTTTACATGAACGCGCGGGAAGCGGGGAGTGGCCGATGGTAGAGTTTTCGACAGTTGAAGAAGTGGTGAAGGACATAAAGGACGGAAAGTTTGTTATTGTTGTGGATGATGATGAC
>JAKQBV010000588.1 GCA_029573925.1 bacterium | reverse complement strand
TATGAGTGATGCTACTGACAACCAATCGCTGGGCCAGGATCCCACACGATTATGCCCGGTGTGCCGAATGCCTATCAGCATTTTGGCAGTGCGATGCAGATTCTGTGGCGCAGAGGTGGGGCGACCACGGAAAGAACAGGAAACCTTTACGGTAAAGGACTTGGGCGGCGAGCAGAAGTCTTCCTATACCCTTTCGGGAAATGTAACGGAAGCGCTTGAAGCCTTTCTCTCTGAAGAACGTTCTCAAATGGAAGCCAAAGAGCGAGAGCGTCAGTCTGCGGCGAGAAAATCCCTGTTTCGGCGTTCACGGGAAGAGGAATCCAAAGAAGCCAGTGCGCCTATACACGTGCCGGGACTTCCGGAACTGGACGCACCGTCGCTGGACTTGGCCTCTGTTGGCTCTACATCCTCCAGATCAAAGTCCATCCGGGCCGGCCGTCCGTCCTCGTTCGAGTTTCCAGGGGGAAAGCCGATGATAATTGCCGTGTTGATAGCGGCGCTTATTTTTCTTTATTTTGGGGGCACAAGCGTCTGGCCTCATATAAGGAACGCCTTTTCTGATCAGACTTCGAATGACAGTTTTGTATATCCAAATCGCGCAGAGGAGTTTTATTCCTCCGGCCGTCCTCTTGTAGAGGTAATGGAAGAGGCGATTACGGCGCTGAAACACAATAACACGGAGGAAAACAAGGATATTGCGGAAAAAATGCGCCGCCGTTTCATTGAAGCGATAGAAGCCGATGCTTTCGCAAATCCTTTCGACATGTATAAATTGAACGCGGCTTCACGAGATATTAACCGCGCCGCGAGCTTTGATTCAGACTCAAAGGTTATTGCGCTTCTGGAAGAAATCAACCGAGAAGTGGCGTCCTTTAAATTTATTCTGACTGAAGTTAAACCTGACAACAAATTGGCGGTCTTCCGTTTGAACAATCCCTATTCTACGGAAAAAGAAGAGGAGGTTGCTGTCGGCGACATGCTGCAAGACAGATTCCTGATAAAAACTATTGCTCCTCGGGAAGTGCGCCTGGAAGACAAAAGCGCTCGTGGTTCCGGTCGCCAGTTGATATCCCGATATATGGAGTCCGTGGAAGCCTTAAAGTAGAAAATGCAACATCACGCGGGAAGCGGTTTTCATGTTTTCAAAAGAATTGTCCCGTTTCCATAGCCGCCTTTACGTGATATTTTTCCGGTTAAAGTTGGTCTGCTTATGTTCAGGCGAAGTGGATAATTGTATTTCGTGGTGAAATTTGTATACTATACGTTGTGTAAGGACAGTGTTTATATGATACGATGAAGCGCGTCTGTTTTTCATGATGCGCAGATTGTTAACAATGCAGCGCCTTGCTTCTGATCTGTCGCTGTGAACGCGAAGAAGTTGAATTGACAACAAGATTAACGCCTCCGTCATTGCGAAGATTGAAGCAATCCGGAGTTGCGTGACAGCCTGTCAGTTAATGAGATTGCTTCGCGCCTCGCAATGACGGCGCTTGACTTCTTGCGCTGTGTGCAAACTGGGTTGCGGGCGACGCCCGCGTTGGTTCTTAATCGAAGAACTTTTCTGTAGACTATTTGATGCTAAGGAAACTAGATGGCCGAACAGACATGTCCACAATGCCTTGCTATCAATCCCGCAGATGCTACGGTCTGCGCGGAGTGTGGCGCAGCGTTGACAGATTCGCTGTCGGATTCAACGGAGCAAACGACTCCCGACGATTTCAAACCAGGCGATATTATTAACGACCGGTATTCGATAATCAAGTTAATCGGGCGCGGCGGCATGGGTTCCATCTACAAGGTGCATGATCGCGTGCTTGACGAGGACCTTGCCTTCAAGGTTTTGCTTCCCTATTTCGCG
>JAKQBV010000587.1 GCA_029573925.1 bacterium | reverse complement strand
CTTTTGTTTCCATGATATTGTTGTTTTTTATGTGAATGAATTATCTCTTATAAACCCTCTTCCAATATCTTTTCGCTGATACGCGCCGATGGCGCGGGCGAAGCCGCGACATCGGCGCTAGCATGAAAAGTTTTGAAAGGGATTTTAAGGAAAAACTTTTTCAAAAGTTTTCCCTTAACTCTTCTTTCTCTTTCTTTTTTCCTCGCTTTTTCCTGACGGCGCGGGGGCGTGTTATCGAGCGTCGAACAGAGGGTCGCACAGCAATGTGCTTGATGACACCGGGACAGATTTGCCGAAGTTCTTTCTGAGAATCTCAAGGTCGTGGATAGAAACCTTTCCATCCATATTGAAGTCGGCCGCAGGGTGATACAGAGCGTCGCCCGCAATCGCGCCGAACCTATGTTTCAGAGGTTGAAGATTAGCTACGTGCACCGTCGGGCGGCATGTGGGGTTGCCGATGTCGCCTCCGCCCGCTGTGGCGGCGTCGGGGACGGTCGCTCCCTTGACCGTTGTCACGGTTGTGGCGCTCAAAGCTCCTGCCGCCCGCAGCGTCACCACACACTCGCCTGCAGGAGAATCCGCCGCGCATCCAATCACCGCCGACATTCCCGGATCCCATGTCCCCTCTGGGAACACCGCCCGGACGACATACTGTTTAGACGCGTCAACACACTCGGAGCATATTCCCGTTCTCATTCTGAAAAACGGTATGTTACCTATCGCATTCGTCTGCATGGATTTGACGACCGTTTTCGTCGCGGCATCTAACACTTCGACTCTGACGCTAGGCAGAGGTGTTTCGACTTTTCTGAACCCCGTCGCCGCCCCCGCCGCAGCAAGGCATCCGGAAGTTCCCGCCGAGCACGTCTCTATCTCATACTTCGTAAAATGTTTGCTCAGACTGATTGAAATGTCGCAGTCGTCGGGATCTATGGGACAAGTTCCTCCTTCTACCCGCGCAGCGTTTTCTGAAATGGCTATCTTCGATTCGCCGCATGTGGCTCCGGTGTAGCTTACGCCGAGGTAGTAATCGCCGGAGTATCGAACAACAAGGTTGTTGAATGAAAGAGGGTTTTGCCCGAGTTGTCTGTCGTGCTCTCCGGGGACGGCTCCTGATGTCGTCAGTCTGCCATAAGGCGTCACGCATGTCGTCGGATCCATGTCTTCGCAAAGATATACATGATATCCAGCGCCCATTCCGTCGTCGTCAGAGGAATTCGTCCAGCCAGCGCGCGCTCCGAAATAAGTCGGCGCTATCTCGAACGCTTCGACAGCCGTCGGCGGCGCGCATTTGTCAGTGGGAATGCACAAACCGCAGTTAGTCGCGTTCTGCGCGTCGTAAACCGCGCTTCGATTGCCCGATGCGTCCATCGCTGTCGCACAGTACACATACTCCGTATCAGTCGTCACGGCGTCATCCATGTAGTTCAGCGCCGTTATTGAAGACGTCGTGATTTTTGAGAATTTTGCCGCCGAGTTGCATGTGACTAAGTTTCCTTCGCATCTATGGACATCGTAAGTGATGGTATTTTTATCTGTCACCGCGCTCCAAGCCGGAGAACAAGAGAACTGTTCGAATTCCAAAGGAGTATTCATTCGCGGTTTTTCGGGCGGCGTGATGTCCTGAGGAACACATACGACCGGCCCGGAAGACGCAGGCGCGGGCGTCTCCCGGGAGAACGCGTCAAACATGTTGTAAGCGTAAACTCTGTA
>JAKQBV010000586.1 GCA_029573925.1 bacterium | reverse complement strand
CTTTTGTTTCCATGATATTGTTGTTTTTTATGTGAATGAATTATCTCTTATAAACCCTCTTCCAATATCTTTTCGCTGATACGCGCCGATGGCGCGGGCGAAGCCGCGACATCGGCGCTAGCATGAAAAGTTTTGAAAGGGTTTGAGGGAAAACTTTTTCAAAAGTTTTCCCTTAACTCTTATTTCTCTTTCTTTTTTTCCTCGCTTTTCCCCTCCGGCGCGGCGCGTTATCTTGCGTCGAACAGAGGGTCGCAGAGAAGCGTGTTTGCGGATACCGGGACAGATTTGCCGAAGTTCTTTCTGAGAATCTCAAGGTCGTGGATAGAAATCTTTCCATCCATATTGAAGTCGGCCGCAGGGTGATACAGAGCGTCGCCCGCAATCGCGCCGAACCTATGTTTCAGAGGTTGAAGATTAGCTACGTGTACCGTCGGGCGGCATGTGGGGTTGCCGATATCCCCTCCGCCGCCGGAATTTCCGACGGGGATTGAGGATGGCGACACAGTCGTCTCTGTTATCGCGCTGAGACTGCCTGCGGACTTTAGCGTCACCACACATTCTCCGGCAGGAGAATCAGACGCGCATCCCATCACCGCCGACATTCCCGGCTCCCACGTCCCCTCTGGAAACACTGCCCGGACGACATACTGTTTCGACGCGTCAACACACTCGGAGCATGTTCCAGTTCTCAGCCTGAATGTCGGGATCCCTCCGTCATTGTCCGTTGTCGCTGTTTTGACAACCGCTTTTGTCGCATTATCCACCACTTCAATAGTAACGCCGGGAACTCCAACGGACGCCTTCTTGAAGCCTGTCGTCTGTCCTGTCGCAACCAAGCACCCCGCGTCTCCGCTGTTGCATGTTTGTATCTCATAAGCGGTAATCGGAGTGTTAAGCGCTATCTCAACCGGACAAGCCTCGGGGTCTATCATGCAAGCGTCCTGCGTTTCCAATCTAACAGAATTGCCGGACATTGCTATCATCGATTCGCCGCAAGACACGCCCGTATAACTGACGCCGATGTAGTAGTCGCCGGAGAGAGCGACGGGGATATTGTAGAACGGCAGCGGGTCTTGTCCGAGAAGCCTGTCGTGCGCTCCGGGGACGGCTCCTGATGTCGTCAGCCTGCCATAAGGCGTCACGCATGTCGTCGGATCCATGTCTTCGCAAAGATATACATGATATCCAGCGCCCATTCCGTCGTCGTCAGAGGAATTCGTCCATCCCGCGCGCGCCCCGTAATACGTCGGCGCTATCTCGAACGCTTCGACGGCTGTAGGAGGTATGCATTTGTCTGACGGCATACAGTATCCGCAGTTCGAAAGATCCGAAGCAGCATAAACGGAGCTAGCGTTTCCGATCGGGTCTATCGCTGTCGCGCAGTACACATACTCCGTATCGGTCGTTACGGATTCATCCATGTAGTTCAGCGCCGTTATTGAAGACGTCGTGATTTTTGAGAATTTTGCCGCCGAGTTGCATGTCCAGAGATTTCCAGTGCATCTGTGGACGTCATAAGTGACGGTATTTTTATCTGTCACCGCGCTCCAAGCCGGAGAACAAGAGAACTGTTCGAATTCCATAGGCGTATTCATTTGTGGTTTGTCGGGCGGCGTGGTGTCCTGAGGAACACATACGACCGGCCCGGAAGACGCGGGCGCGGGCATCTTCCGGGAGAACGCGTCAAACATGTTGTAAGCATAAACTCTGTAGCAATAGGCGACGCCGTTTGTGAGATGAGCGCCGGAGTCCGTGTAGCTTGTCGGGCCGCTCACAGGCGCTATGCTTAGCGGAACGCCCGCGCTTGGGTCGGGAAGATTTCCGCATCCACCGTCCACAGCCGGCGCTCGCATTATCTTGTACCCCGTCAGTTCGCTCTGTGCGGGAAAAGAGCAATTGCCGAACTCTCCCAGTTCTCCCTCGCACACCTGCTCCCATTCGATCCTGCATGACTGGCCTTGTGGTTCCGCCGTCGCCTTCTGGTTCTCAGGCCACAGAGGCGTATTGTCCTCCTGTGTCTCATCGCCGCGCAAACATATTCTATGACGATACATTTCGTCGAAGCGGCTACAGTTAGACCCGTCGCCGGACGGGCATGTCCCTGCGGCCTTGCAGTTATCGCATGCCTCCACCCAGAAACACCATTCATTGCCTGAAAACTCTATGCTTGGGTCGACAAGATATGACATTAGTCCGGGCGTGTCCGGGTGAGGAATAAGTTCAACGTTGAGTTTCGCGTATCCTACGGGCATCCCTTCGGAGTCCGCGCCGCAGGCGTCAGGATTGTCTCTTTCGCAGTAATACACGTTGTATCCGCCGCCCCCCGCTATGTCCTGTTCATTCCGGGAATTCCACATAACGCTAACGTTATACCATCCCTGCGGCGCGATGATGGAAGGCTCAATCTTTCCGGGGGGATTTCTGTCTTCCGGGACACACTCCGCCAATCGCCAACTCGATTTGTTGTCGCCAACGTCCATCGTTCGAATCTTATATGAGTACTGCGCGATATTCGTCAGCCCCGATTGTGAGAAATAATCCGTAAGTATCGCGCTGACGTTCTGTATAACATTATTCCGCGCTATGTCGAATCCGTAGATCGAAGGGTTGGAAACCCTGTCCGCCGTCCATTCGCACAAGCAAACCCCATCGCTTCCCTGAGGGGTGGCGCAGGTAAAATCATCGGGAGGCTCGGGAGCTTGCCAGTCTTCGGGGAAACACACCGCCTTCGACCAATTAGCTACCGGCGTCTCTCTTAATTCCGGCTCCGCTGAAGAGTTCACTGATGAAAAATAAAAATATCTCGGACTTCCATCCAGTTCGACATTGGAAATATTGAACCTTTTTGTATATAGAGACGAGAGATTTTCAGGAAAATTGTCAGGGCCGGAAAGAGTTTCTACCAGCGTCGCCGTGTTCCTGTCGTCAACTGTGTTGTAATAGACATTGTAATAATTTGTAAAAGATTTGTCCGGCGACGGAAGAATATCAAAGACACAGACGTTGCCTGCCGTCGGAATGGTCGTTCCCTGTTTAATGCAAGTAGAGATTGTTCCAACTCCGTTGGACTGGCATGTGTTCGATCTTAAAATCGGGGGAGCAGGATTGGAAAGCGTTGCCGAAACCGACTGATTGTAGTTCACGATTCTGACGCTCGACGTTAAGTCAACCAAGGAAAAAGGGGTTCCGCCGGACAGTTGAATCTTCATCGTTGAAAAAAGCATAATCGCGTTATTGTTGGTTGGGCCTATAATTGATTTGCCATTCGGCAGATTGTTCTTCACGACCAATTTTAATTCGTTGCTAGAATCTCCGATTTTCAATCTTTGTTCATTGTCATAATACTCGAATATTCTGCATGAACCGGGATTGGGATTGTTCGGGTTTGTCGCGCAGGCTCCGTCCATTAGTATTTGCGAAAGATGGCAAGAATCTGTGCCGCAGATTTTTGGCGTGTACACAACTGCGAATGAGTTCGTGAAATGTATGTCGTCGGGATTTGGATCGGGGATATCCGGGTTGAAAAAAATCATCATATATGATTCGACAGCTCCCGATCCCAAATAAGGAGGCTTCGCGCCTAACTTTATGTCGGCGCAAATAACATCTTCATTCGGCAGAATATCATAGCCTTTTCCTACGCCGACTGAAAAACCGTGAATATCAACTATGTCCCAGCCGGTCATCACATTCTTGATTCCGTGATCGTCAGGCTCTCCGCAGGTGTCCCCGATAGGGTCGTTAATCGTATAATCGCCGCCGCAAGTCGGATGGCCGGTCCGATTTTCATAGCAGACCTCATAGTTTGATGCGGTCGCGCAGTTGTTTGTCGAGGGAGTGGCATAATTGGCGTTCCACGACGTTAGTGATGAGCATGGCGTGGAGCCTTGTTGCGGAATCTGAGATACCACGTTTCCCATGCTGTCCACTGCGGATATGAAGTATGTCAACGTGTCGCCGGACGATATTTCCGCCAAGTTGATAGTCCCTTCAAATTTGCCGATATTGCTGTTGTAGGACATTATCACGCTCTGGGTTCCAGCGAAGTCGTCGTTAATTCTATAATAAAGTTTCGGATTATCGTTGCTGTGACAGGATCCCGTGCCGTTCGGATTGGGAATGCAAGGAGGATTAGGAATAGAATCAGGGTCCGGCATCAAATACCAACCCGCCCATTCGCAATTAGTTGATAAATCGTCAATAAAAAAGTGGGGCATCCGGAAATCGAGTGGGTGGCC
>JAKQBV010000574.1 GCA_029573925.1 bacterium | reverse complement strand
CGGGCTTGGAGCCGGCGCTGACCCCGAAATCGGGCGCAAGTCAGCCGAGCAGAGCGCGTCCGAAATCGAAAATATGCTCGAAGGCGCGGACATGGTTTTCGTCACCGCCGGGATGGGCGGCGGAACCGGAACCGGGGCCGCTCCAGTAGTCGCTCAGGTCGCTCGCAGCCTTAAAGCCCTGACCGTCGGAGTTGTGACAAAGCCGTTCGCGTTCGAAGGCCGCAGACGCATGAAGTCCGCAGAGATGGGCATTGAGCGGCTGTCGGAATTCGTCGACACTCTGCTGGTCATACAGAACGACCGCCTGCTGAAAATAATCAAGGAAGACACTTCGATGACGGAGGCTTTCGCTAAGGCGGACGACGCTCTGCGCTGCGGCGTTCAGGGCATCTCGGACCTTATCACCGTGCCGGGAACCATCAATCTGGACTTTGCGGATGTTCGAGCGATAATGTCGGACGCCGGCTCCGCTTTCGTGGGAATCGGCAGGAACAGCGGAGACGACCGCGCGCGCCGCGCCGCGGAAGAGGCTATCTCAAGCCCGCTTCTCGAGTACTCCATTGAAGGCGCAAAAGGAATAATCATCAATATCACGGGCGGCTCGGACATGAATATCGGCGAGATCAACACCGCAGCCGAAATCGTGAGAACCGCCGCCGCCGACGATGCCAACATCATCTTCGGCGCGGTGATCGACGACAGGGCGAGGGAAGAGTTGAGGGTGACCGTTGTGGCCACCGGCTTCACTCAGGGCGCGCAAAAAATGGAATGCGCTCAATCGGAGGCGAAACCGGTTTCCGCCTCGGAAGCCGGAGAGCCGTTTGCAGCTCGGCAACAGCAGCAATCTCAGGCCCCGAAAGCTCCGGCGCAAGCTCCGCAGCCTGCGCGGCAGCAGTCTCCCGGCGAACTGCCCCTAGACCGCCCGGCTTCTACGCCGACTGCCCCGGAGACCAAGCGCGTGGAAAAGGAAACGGATTTGGATTTGCCTCCTTTCCTGAGAAACAAATAGAAAGACGAAAGATGCGAATGAAGAAAGATGGATGAAATATGGACGCACGACCCGAAAAAAGGATCGGACTGGCAGGGATACGCTTTGCGAATCGCCATCGGGTTTCCCGGCGACCGCTCGGCGGGAACGGCCTGTCTGGGCTTTCTTTGGGCGCAGCATCTTTTCAATCTTAATCAGGAGGTTCGTTGCGACCGGTTCTTTAAATCGGACCGGCAACTTAAGAAGGGCGAGAGGCTGACGGCGGTAGAGACGGGACGTCCTCTGTCGGACTACGATGTGGTCGCTTTTTCGCTGCCTTACGAGAACGGTTTCGCGGAAGTTCCACTGATGCTGTCGCAGGGCGGAGTGGAGCCTGCGGCGTCGAGACGTTCGCGAGGCCCGCTGGTGTTGGCTGGCGGCATGGCCGCATCCGCCAACCCGGAGCCTGTGGCGGATTTCGTCGACGCGGTCGTAATCGGCGAGGCCGAGCCTGCGGTCGGCGCGCTGACGGACGCTCTATTGTCATTGAAGCGGGCGCGCGCGAGCCGCAACTATTCGCTCGAAGGCAGGGAAAGGCTGCGGGGGCTGCCCGGAGTTTATCTGCCCGCCGATTACGCGCACATCTTCGGAGGCGACGGGAAACTCGAAGCAATTGAGGCGACGGCTCCCGACGCGCCGGAAATAGTCGAGGCGCTTCGCGCGGATAGAGGGTTTCATGCGGCCCATTCGACGGTGGTCTCGCGGCGCTCCGCTTTTCCGGGGATGTTTCTTCTGGAGGCGGCGCGAGGGTGTCCGTACCGCTGCAGATTCTGTCTGGCTGCGCACACGTCCGGCCCACACAGGCCGGCGGCAATGCTGGTCGAAACTGCCGCTCTCGGACTGCAACGCTGTTCGAGAATCGGGTTGATAGGAACCGCTTTCACAAAGGCTCCGGGTGCTCTGGAAGTCTGCGAGATGGCTGCGGAGGCGGGCGCGAGAGTTTCATTCTCCTCCGTCAGGCTCGACTCGGAAACTCTCGGAATGCTGTCGCGAATGTCAGGCGTTCTAGACCTTGAATCGATTTCCGTGGCGCCCGAAGTCGCCACAAGGAAACTTGCTCGCGTCATAGGAAAAGACATAAGCGGCGATTTCGAGGAGTTCATCCGGAGCAAGCCTCTGCCGAGACTGAAAAAACTCCGACTCTACTACCTGATCGGAGTTCCGGGAGAGACGGACGAGGACATTGAGGCGATAGCGAAAACGGCGGCGGATGCGGGACGAAGGTCGAACTGCTCAATCTCGATAAGCGCCACGCCCATGATACCGAAGCCCTTCACGCCGATGCTGTGGGCGGCTATGCCGGGGATGATCGAGCTAAAAAGGAAAAGAGACATTCTTCGCAAAGCTGTGGCGGGCGAAAAACGCGTCGACTTGAAAGTTGAAAGTTTGAAAGGATCGGTTGAGCAAGCGATTCTCGCGCGGGGCGACAGAAGGCTTGGCGGCGC
The DNA here is from genome assembly GCA_029573925.1 of bacterium. Lineage (GTDB taxonomy): Bacteria > UBP15 > UBA6099 > UBA6099 > UBA6099 > UBA6099. The sequence goes on along the minus strand of JAKQBV010000574.1, from coordinate 4,936 downwards.
GCTGCTGGAAGCCGCTGAAAACCAACGGGCGGGAGGCGGAACGCGCTGGATGGCGCTGATCGACAAATACGCTCCGGGAGCCGCCGAAGCGGTCTTCTCTGAACGCGGCTCGCAAGAGAAATTTCCTTGGGAAATTCTCTCGCACGGCGCGAACAGAAAAAAACTTCGGGCGGAGTTCGAGAAGGCAATGCGCGCTTCAAGGGAAAACGAAGATATGTGAGCGACGGCATGATTGAAAAAAGCATAAGAGAAAACATTGCGGAGGCGCGAGGGCGCATAGCGGACGCCGCTCGTCGCTCAGGCAGAAATCCCGGCGATATAGCGCTAGTCGTGGTGTCGAAAAATCGGACCGTCGAAGAGATTCAATCGGTGTTGGCGGCGGGCGAAACGCAGATCGGCGAAAACAGGGTTCAGGAGGCGGAAAGAAAAAGGCCGGCTCTCCCGGGCGGGTTCTCATACAGGATGATAGGCCACTTGCAACGAAACAAAGCGTCGGTTGCCGCAAGCCTGTTCGACGCTATCGACTCCGTCGATTCGCTCAGAATCGCAGAACGGGTGTCCGAGGAGTCTCTGAAACTTGGAAAAACAATGCCGGCGCTGATTCAGGTGAACAGTTCGGGCGAAAGCTCGAAACACGGTTTCGCGCCGGAGGAGATTGAAAAAGCGGCGGACGAGGCCGCGAAGCTCGAAGGGCTTTCTCTGAGGGGGTTGATGACAATCGGCCCGCTTACGGACGACGAGCGCGAGATAAGGCGCGCGTTTGCGGAGACGAGAATATTATTCGACAAGTTGAGCGCGGGCAGGCGGGGTTTCGACATCCTGTCCATGGGCATGTCGGACGATTATGAAGCAGCGATAGAGGAAGGATCGACAATGGCGCGGATAGGCCGCGCGATTTTTGAAAGGAGGCTGTAGCGCAAAAACAGTTTTCAGAAGCGGTTGGCGCGCCGCAAAACTGAACGAAGCAGAGAAAACAAAAGGCGGCGCAAACGCCGCAATCTCCCAAAGGAGGGGATAATAGTGCTGGACTCATTGCAGAACAACAAGGTTTACAAAGTGGTGAAGAACTTCCTTTCGTTCGAAAACGAGGAAGAAGCCGTCGAACGCGGCCCGATGACGCAAGCGCGCGTTCAGACCGGACGCAAGGTCGTGCCGATTACTCCTGAACTCAATCAGGCTATGATCAACATTAAGAAACCGAGAACCATCGAAGACGCCCGCGAATCAGCCGACCTGCTCAAGGAAGGCCGCGTTGTAGTCATGAACCTCGGCCAGATCGAGAAAGACATGGCACGGGAGATAGTGTACTTCCTGAGCGGAACCACATACGCGCTCAACGGCGATTACAAAAAAATCGGAAACGACATTTTTCTGTTCACTCCTTACGGCGTCGAAGTGACCCATCTGGAGGACATGCAGAACAAAGGCGCGGCCCAGAACAAGCTCGACTTCGGAGACCTGTGATTCCGGACTCGGCCGCTGGCTGAAAAGGATGTGCGATTATGGCATTTAAGGGAACTGTCGGCTTCGTGGGAGCCGGCAAGATGGGCGGCGCGCTCATCGAGGGAATAATTGGCTCTGGACTGCTCGGCGCGGACTCGATTTCTGTGTTCGACGCTGACGCGGCGCGTATGGAGGAATTGTCGACACGGCTGAAAGTGAAAGTGGCGGGGACCGCGCGAGAGGCTGTAGAGCGCTCGGACGCGGTCTTCATCTGCGTCAAACCCGACCAGTTCGGCGCGGTGGCCGGTGAAATCAAAGCTGGCTGGAAAACGCGCAAGCCCGCTGTGGTCAGCGTCATGGCCGGAGTGCGCGCGGCGAAGATAAGCGAGACTCTAGGCTCGGATGTCAGCGTCGCGCGCGCAATGCCCAACGTCGCCTGCCTCATACGGCGGGGCGTTTCTGGCGTAGCTCTCGATCCCTCGGCTCCCTCAGAAGTGAACGATTTCGTGTTCGGCGTGTTCGAGGCTCTCGGCGGAGCCGTCAAGGTTGCCGAAACGAAACTTGACGCTGTGACCGCGCTCAGCGGGTCGGGGCCGGCTTATGTGTTTATGTTCATTGAGGCGCTCGCGGACGCGGGCGTCAAGATGGGGCTTGACCGCGCGGTGTCCGAAAAACTGGCCGTCCTCACGGTGTCCGGCGCGGCGGCTTTGGCCGAACAACCCGGCGCAAACACTCTTCAACTTCGCGCCAGCGTTTCTTCTCCCGGCGGCACTACTGTGGCGGCAACAGCCGCTCTCGAACGCGCCGGATTCAGAGGCGTCGTCATCGACGCTGTCGAGAAAGCGAAGGAGCGCGCGGTCGAACTGGGCGCTTGATTTTTTATGCCCGCCGGGAAGAAACGAGTTTCGGCGGGCGCGCGATTGTAAGACAAGGCGGTGAAACCTGTGAAAAACAAAGAAAAAAGAACTAAAAGAAAACGCGGCGGCGATACCGCGCAGAAAGAAGAGCGCGTTATCAACGAAGTCCTCGGCATCCTTGTCATTACCGTGGCGCTGCTGTCAGCCGTGTCCTTTTTCGTGGGTTTCGACGTCGATACTCTTTACGCGGTGAAGTCAATCCTTTTCGCCGCTCTCGGTTACACCTCCGTCATGGTTCCAGTTCTCCTCGGATTGTTCGGGGTCTGGCTGATATGGAGGCTTCCGGCGATACCGCGCGTGGCTGTAAAAATCTTTGTCGGAGGATTGATAGTCGGCCTGTGGCTCAACTGGGCGAAAGCGGCCGGCGCAGGCTGGGTGTCCGAACTGCCCGGAGAATACTCGGCTGGCGGCGGCGTCGTTTCAGGACCTCTGATGTCCGCTCTCTCTTCCGCCCTTTCGGTGTCCGGCGCGTTCCTAATCGTCTTTGCGGTGTCTTTGCTATACGGCAAATTTGCGCTAAACATTTCCTACCTGAAAGTTGGCCGCGCGTTGCAGCCAAAAGCGGCGGTTATAGGTAGAGCGATAGCGTCCGTCGCAAAAGCGACGGCGGGCTTCATCGGCGCGCGCATAGCGGCTGCGGCGGAAAAACGCCGCGCGGCCGCCGAAGAGGAAAAGCTGCGCAAAGATAAACAGGCCGAGGCTATGGCCAAGAAACTCATGGAGGAGGAAGCAGCGCGCGCGGGCGCTCCACAATCCTTCATGGAGGACGACGACAGCGCGGAAACGTCTGAAGAACAGCGGCCTACGCTCAAAGATAGAAAAAAGAGAGAACGCGCGCAGGAAGAAAAACCTCAGGAGCCTACGCGGAAGGAGCCTGCTCGCGCGGCGGACGAAATCAAGCAAACGCCTCCGGCTCCCGCGGCCAAACAGACTACCGCCATCATGGTTGACGCCGAAGGCAAGGAAGAGACCGTCATATGGCGCTTGCCTGATCCGGAGGAATGGCTGGACGCCAAGCCTGTGGTCTCAGAAGCGGCGATGGACAACGCAATGCGCGACAAGCTTGAAGCCACGCTAAAGAACTTTCAGGTTCCGGCGCGCATCGTCAACGTCGTCAAAGGAGCCGCCTTCACCAGATTCGAGATCGAGCTTGAGCCGGGCACGAAAGTCTCTCGCATCGTGACGCTCGAAACGGACATCGCGCTGTCGCTTGCCACCGACTCTAAGACGATAAGAATCGAAGCTCCCATTCCCGGCAAATCCGCCGTAGGAATCGAAGTGCCCAACAAAGAGCGCGCTATGGTTCCGTTTAGAAAGATATTCCTCGATACGGAATTCAGGGCTTTCAAAAAACCGCTCTCGTTCGTGCTCGGGGAAGACATCGCCGGCAAGCCGATATTCACAAACCTTATGAAAATGCCGCATCTGCTTGTCGCCGGTTCCACCAACTCAGGGAAAAGCGTGTGCATCAACGGAATAATCTGCAGCATGATAGCGCGCGAGTTTCCCACAGACCTGCGCTTGATAATGATAGACATGAAGCGCGTGGAACTGACACCCTACGAGGGAATCCCGCACCTTCTCACCCCGGTCATAAAAGAAGCCGCGCTTGCAGCCGCCGCGCTCCGCTGGGTGTGCGAAGAAATGGACCGTCGCTACAAAGTCTTCGCCGAAGCAGGCGTGCGCGACATCGCGGGCTACAACAAATACGTCGAGGACCCAGCCGAACGAATGTTCCGCATGGTCGTAATAATAGACGAACTGGCCGACCTCATGATGGTCTCTTCCCCCAACATGAACGTGGAGAACTACATCTGCCGCATCACCCAGCTCGCCCGCGCGACAGGCATACACGTCATACTCGCCACCCAGCGGCCGGACACAAAAGTAATCACAGGCACTATCAAAAACAACATACCGTCCAGAATATCTTTCGCGGTCGCCTCACAGATAGACTCCCGCACCGTGCTCGACCGCAAAGGCGCGGAATCCCTTCTCGGATGCGGCGACATGCTCTACCAGCCTATCGACAGCAACAGGATGATGCGCCTTCAAGGCGCGTTCGTTTCAGACGACGAAATCAAGAGACTGGTCTCGCTCTGGAAAACACAAACTCCTCCAATATACGACACCATTAAATTCAGCGTGGGAAGCGGAGCCGACATCGCGGGCGGCGGCGGCGGAGACAGCCACAACTCTGAAGACGAAAACCTCTATCGCCAAGCCGTCGAGATTGTCGTCACCACAGGCCAGTGCTCGATATCCATGATACAACGCAGATTGCGCATCGGCTACAACCGCGCCGCGCGCCTCGTGGACGTCATGGAAGAGCGCCACGTCGTCGGCCCTTACGACGGCAGCAGGCCTCGCGAGGTTCTGCTCTCTCCGGAAGAACTTGAGACTGTATAAAAAGAAAATAATAAGCCGCAAACAACGGCTTGCGACAGGAGACATTGAAAACAAAACTGAGAATCTGAACCGAGTCCTTAAACTCTGATTTGCCGCCACAATCGGCGCGTCAGAGCAATAACGCCTCGGACTGACAAAGGCTATCATCCCGCATTGCGTTGTTCGCG
>JAKQBV010000525.1 GCA_029573925.1 bacterium | reverse complement strand
CAGTTGAATATTTTTTCTCACCACCCTCTCTCATACATCCTTCACGAAAAATGGAAAGTATCCGATCCTCCGCCTGCTTTTACTCAACTATTCTTGGAGGTCGCTTGATTGAACAGCATTGCTCTTGACTGTTTTCCCTTTCGGCATACAACCTCCCGGCTCAGGGCATATAAGCAAAGCGCATTCTAGCGGCAGGGGGCGATTCGGGTCAAACTCAGACCGAGCGGCGCGGCCCCGGCTATTTCTTCAGCGCCACATTTTTTACCGTCGCAAGAATGTCGAAAATTGTGAGAATGACGATTTTAAGATCGAACCAGATAGACCAGTTTTCGATATAGTAGAGGTCGTATTGAAGGCGTTCGGAAATAGAAGTGTCGCCGCGAAGGCCGTTCACCTGCGCCCATCCGCTCATTCCGGATTTTACCTTGTGGCGCTCCATGTACCGGGGGATGCCTTTTTCGAATTTCTCGACGTAGAAAGGGCGTTCGGGGCGCGGCCCGACGAGGCTCATTTCGCCTTTCAGCACATTGATAAGCTGGGGGACTTCGTCTAGAGACGACTTGCGGAGCATGTTTCCCAGACGGGTTACCCTCGGGTCTTCCTCTTTCGACCATCCGGGGCCGGACTCCGCCTCCGCGTCCGCCTTCATCGTCCTGAATTTGAACATCCAGAAAACGCGCCCGTCCATGCCGACCCTTTTCTGCATGTAGAATATCGGGCCGGGCGAATCCATCCTGATAAGAACCGCGACAAGGAAAAAGAAGGGAGAAAGAGCTATTAGCGCCGGTATGGAGATAGCGATATCCATAGCCCGCTTGACGGCCGCGTTGAACCCCCTGATTCGCAGCCCTTTGACTCGGATGAGAGGAGAGCCGCAAACCTCCTCGAAAAACCTCGGCCCTACCAGCAGTTCTACCATGTCGGGGTCTATCAGGCACTCGATGGCCCGCTTGTCGCACAAATCCACTATGTCTTTCATCCTATCGTGGTAGCCTGACTCTAGTGAAACCACCACCATGTCTATCCCATGCGTTACTATGATTTCTTCCATTTCGTCCAGAGAGCCGAGCAGAGGGACGCTTCCCAACGCTCCGGATTTTTCTTCTTCAACATAGCCGATAAGCTTGTAACCGAGGTCGGCTCTTCCAGTGAACTTTTCGGCAATCCTTTCAAAGCTTCTGCCTGTTCCGATGAGAAGAACCCTTTTCTGTCCATTTCCACATCGGAGCAGCGCGCGCTCGAACGACACAACAACGATTCTGCCTGACGATAGCAGGATGTATCCTATAATCGCGGCATAAGCCATCGTCAGCCGGGAGTATGAAAAGTCGCGGTAGAAGAAAGATAGAGCCAGCAGAATGACGAGGCTGATTGATGAAGCGCGGACTGCGCCGAAAACGATGTCGATACGGGATGCTCCGCGCATCGGCCTGTACATCCCCGACAAGGCCATGAAGTAGATATTGAGAACAGTGAAAAGAATCGCCAGAGCGATATAGTTTTCCTGCGGGGGAAGCTCGGCTTCTTTTGACGTTATCGCCGCGAATCTTATTTCGTAAGCGAAGATGAAAGTCGCCACGGAGCATACCGCGTCCGAGACCGCGCGGAGGGCGAGCATCGTCCCTTGAAAAATATTCGCGGGCGACGACTTTCTCATCCCTCGCTCTCCTTGCGCAAGCGATGCTTCTCTTCAACGAAGGCGGCGATTTTTCTTTTAAAAACAGAGACATCGAAAGTCTCCGCATGGGAGCGTATCTTTTTCGGATCTACTGCCTGCCAGTCGAAGCTCCGAACGGCTTCTTCAAGCGCGTCCGGAGTCTGCCGGTCGAAAAATGCCCCCGTTGCTCCGCTCATCACCGTTTCCAGCGCGCCTCCCGCTCCATACGCGATGACGGGCCGGCCTGATGCTTGCGCCTCCAGAGGGGTGATGCCGAAGTCCTCTTCGCCCGGAAAAATGAACGCGCGGCATTTCGAGTACAAATCAGGTATTCTCTCGTCAGGCACGAACCCTAGAAATTCGATGTTCGGCTTGGCTTTGGATTTAAGCCTTTCCATTTCCGGTCCGGAACCTGCTATTAGCAACTTGTGTCCCAGCCTGTTGAACGCCTCGACCGCCAAGTCCACGCGCTTGTACGGCACGAGCCGAGAAACGACAAGGTAGTAGTCTTCCGCGCCGTCCGACATCTTGAATCTGGACGCCTGAACCGGCGAGTGAATCACGGCGGCCTCTCTTCTGTAGTGTTTCATTATGCGCCGCGCCACGTTTCGAGAGTTAGCGACATACCAGTCCACACGGTTGGCCGCCGCGACATCGTGCGACCTTAGATAGTGGAAAAGAAGTCTCATCGGCCATCTGGAGAGCTTGCCGAACCCGGCGATGTAATCATGATAGAAATCCCACGCGTATCTCATCGGGGTGTGGACGAAGCAGATGTGGCAGGTTGTTGACGGAGTTATCACGCTTTTGGCCGACATGTGGTGGCTGCTCAAGACTACATCGTATCCGTTCAGGTCGAAACTCTCAAAAGCGAGAGGGAAAAACGGCATGAACAGGCGATGCTTTTTTAGAGCAAATGGGGCTTTCTGCAGAAATGAGGAGATGACCGTCCTATCGGAAAACCGGTCGCCCAATGCCGCGCGGTCATAGAGCGCGGTGTAAATCGGCGCTTCCGGGTACACGTCCGCGAATTCCCTGACAACTAGGTCCGAGCCTCCCCATGTCACAAGGAACTCGTGGACCAGAGCGACCTTCATCAAAGCCTCCAGAGGATATCCTCTATCCTCCTGATGTGGGAGTCCATCATGTGGCGCTCCCGTACGGCGGCGGCGGCGTTGTCGCCGAAAACTTTCGTCACGTCCGGATTCTCCAGCATCTCTACCAGAGCGTCCGCCATCGCCGACGAGTTCCCCGGCGGAATAATAATCCCGGATTCCCCATGCCTTATCAATTCCGGAATCGCTCCGCATCTTGTGGCGACAATCGGTTTTCCGAGAGCCATCGCGTCGAGGGCCTCAAGGGCGTCTGAATCGCGCGAGCAGGAAGGGCACACATAAATGTCGGACGTGTCGATAATGTCGTACCTGTCGTCGCGGACTTGAGCCACCGTCACATGTTCAGCGATTCCGATGTCTTCGGCCACGGCCTCAATGTCCTCTTTTACAATTTCGGATGAAGAGTAAAAGTCTGCGGCAAAAATGAAATGGATGTTGGGAGTCTTCTCAAGAATCAGCGCGGCCGCTTCAATGAATATCTCCGCCGTGTCGAAGTCAGCCGATGAAGGGGCCGCGCAGACAACGCGCGCGTCGAGCGGCGCTCCGAGCGCGTCCCTCACGGATTCCCATCTTCTCCTCGTGCGTACAATTTCCATGTCCACGCCGTCCTGCACGACTACGACCCGGGAAGAATTGCCGAATTGACCTGCCGACAGATTCGTATTGCACACGATTTTGCTCGGCCCCCACAGCGCCGCGCTTGTGAAAACGAGGCTCATCGGAGGCCGGATATAGTCTCTGAAATGCCAGACGACTTTAACCCCGGCGAGCCTGCCTGCAACCGCTCCGACTATGTGAGACAGAGCGGAAGCGGTGTACACAGCCGCCGGCTTCGTTTCCTTCATAAGCGCCGCCGCCCGGCCTATCACCGGAAGCGATCTGTAGATGTCTATTAGACCGGAAGGCCTGAAAAAAACGCCTTCTTTCAAGTTCATAAGCTCGGGGTTTATCTCTATCTTCGCGACATCTATTTCCGCCCGCTCCATGCGGCCCGCCATAACGCCGTCCGAAAGGTCTAGAAAAACAGGCTGAAACTTATCTCTGTCCATTCCTGAGACAAGCCCGAACACCGCGTCGCTGCGCCTGTCCATTCCGTCTCTATCTGATATGAATAGTATCTTTTTTTTGAACATCAGTCGGTCGCCGGACAACGAATAATGAACTCTCTTTTATAAATAATAGAACAAAAAGCGCGCGCGATAAAGGGTTTGCGCCAATTGCCATGAGAAGAGAACCGATGAACGCTCGGATTAGATTGCGCCGGGAATTCAAAAAAAATGCGGGAGAGGCTATATTATAATTAAAAAGGAAATTTCAAGATGACTGAAAACAATGGACGGGAAGCGGCCGCCGCGCTGCTGGACGCAAGCGCCCATCAGGCAAACAAAGACCTTAAGGAACTCCTAAGAAAAGACAATAAAGAAATGCCCGCGCGCCAGCGCATAAAGTATTTTTTACTGCGGGCGGCGGTTTTCGCTATGGGAAAAATAGCGTCCATAGCGCCGGAAAAGCTCACTTACGGCGTCTGTGTGAAACTTGCGTTGATAGCCGAAAAGCGGTTGCCCAGATTCCGCAAGCTGGCGCGGGAACACTTGGAGATAGCCTTCGGCGCGGAAAAATCGCCGGAGGAAATCGACGACATTCTCCATAGGACTTATATCAACTACGGCATGAACCTCGCCGAATTCTTCATGATTCCGCACAAAAGCAAGGAATGGATTGAGAAAAAGGTCAATTTCCACGACCCCGATTGGATTATCAGAACCCATCACCAGCAAGGCAAAGGCATAGTGTCGCTGGCAGGGCATTTCGGAAGTTGGGAGCTTGTCGGAGCGCGGCTGGGCATTTACCATTACCCTATAGTCGCGGTCGTGCGCGCTCAGAAAGACGCTCTTTTTTCCAAATTCATGATGGAAACGAGAAACAAATGGGGAAACGAATATATTTTCAGGGAGCGCGGCGTAAAAGAAGAATGCTTCAGACAGTTGGACCAGAACAAAATCCTCGGATTGATGGCTGACCAGAATTCGAACAGGGGCGTGTTCGTGAATTTTTTTGGCAGGGAAGCCTGCACCGCGACAGGCCCGTCGGAGATAGCCATGACCCGCGGGATCCCGGTCATACCCGGATTCCCCGCGCGAAATCCCGACGGAACTATAACCCTATATATTCAAGAACCCATTCAGATGAGAAACACAGGCGACTGGCAAGCAGACCTTGCGTATAACACGCAAAGGTGCAACGACGCTCTAGAATCTTTCGCGCGCGAGCATCCTACCGAGTATTTCTGGTGGCATAGGAGATGGAAGAAGCAGAGAGACCGTAAATGACGGCTGGCGGCCGGACCGAGCCGCTTTAAAG
>JAKQBV010000520.1 GCA_029573925.1 bacterium | reverse complement strand
GAAGCCTTTGCAGGCCGGGCAAGCGCCAAGAGCGCTGTTGAAGGACAACTGTTGCGGGGAGGGGCGGACGGCGACGGTTCCGCATTTGAGGCATTGAGGGCGGGATGTGAGGAACAGCCGTTCGCCGCCGTCGGCGGGTTGGACGGCGAACACGCCGTCGCCCTCGCGGACAGCCGTCTCGATGGAGTCGGCGATGCGTTTGCGTTTATGCGGCGAGACAGTCAGCCTGTCCACCACGATGAAAAGGGAGCGGGCTTCCGGGGAGCCGGAGCGGTTTTTTTTAGCGGATTTCGGGGCGGGGGCGGAGAGCGCGGCGGCGAGCGTTTTTTCGTCTGCGGATTCCAAGTCTATCGCCGGGCCGTCGCCTGCCAAGATGTAGGAATAGCCACGCGCCCGCGCGGCCTCCCGCAACAGTTCGGGGGTCATTTTTTCAGAGACATCGAGCGGGGCCAGCACATAGACCTTGCGCCCGGAGAATTTTTCGAGCGCCTCGTCTATCATCTCGTCCGTTGTCGCCGCGGAAACCGGGTTGCCGCAGTCGGGGCAGATAAGCCTGCCGATTTTTGAGTATATAAGGCGCAGGTAGTCGTAGATTTCGGTGACCGTGCCGACGGTGGAGCGGGAAGTCCTGTAGGTGTTTTTTGAGCGGACGGCGATGGCGGGGCGAAGCCCCTCGATGGAGTCCACGTCGGGTTTGTCCAGCCTCTGAAGGAACTGTCTGGCGTAGGTGGATTGGGATTCGACGAACAGCCGCTGGCCTTCGGCGAAAAGAGTGTCGAACGCGAGAGAGGATTTGCCGGAGCCGCTGACGCCGGTGAAGACGGTCAGCCGCTCATGGGCGATCTCCAGAGAGACGTCCTTGAGGTTGTTCTGCCTCGCGCCGCGTATGATTATTTTTTCGCCGGACATTTTATCGCAACGGGCTCCGTTCGCCCCGAATTATCAAATTTTCGCGTCGTTCAGCGGAGATCAACGACATCCGCTTTCGCTAAATAAACTTAACGCCGAGGTCTCGCAACATCTGAAACGTATTGACATATCGCACGCCGAATGCCTCGCAAATATTCGGAATTGGTATTCTGTTTCTCGCTTCTGGAGAAAAAATTTCTTGCGTTACAACAATAAAGCCTTTGGCTTTTGCATAGGCAACCAGCCAGCCGTCGGCTTTAGAGGCATAAACAGATTTTGCGGCGGCTTCGAATTTTTTATGCGAACCGACCCACTTCATAGTTTCACTAAATGCCGCTATTACTGAATCATCGTCGCATGACTTGAACGCTTGAGAAAACCGCGTGTTGGCCCATTTCCTAAGATCGTCATTTCCTCTGTCGAGTTCTTGCTTTACTCGGTCAATGCTTACTATGCGACCATCTTTAGCAAGTTGAGTCAAACAATTCCAAAATCGCGGAGAAATATCAAACGCATAGTACCCGCGGGCTGCTCCGATAAAAACATCTGAGTCAAGAACATATACAGTATCGCCCGCTACCATGCGCCTCCTAATACAGTTTTGGACACATAGCTGTCGAAGGTTTTTCCATGAAGCCCGGTTAGATGATAAGCTTCAGAGTAAAGCATCTTTCCTTCTTTCGCGGCTCTGGCCACAGCGGAAACAAATCTTCGTCCGAGACGAAAATTTTGAGCGTTGTAAAAATCGCCTCCAGAGCTTTTTTTAGAGCTGACAAGCTTCATGAGATTTTTATGATCGTTATAAAAATCAAAAAACTCTTGCTTGCGAACAAGATTCAAGTCCAACGCTCTACGGGCAACAACAATTTCACTGACTTTAAATCTTCTCGCACAAGTATGAAAACGATCAGGTTGATTTTTGAGGGATGGCCAAGTTTCGAGAAATTCGCGCTCAGGCACAAGAAACTCCGCGGCCGCCCGATTGCATGCCTGTTCAGTGGCATCCTTCGCCGGTTGCATTTGGCGCAGGTCAAACGCCGCGCTGCTTCCAAATATTACATGAGCCATCTCATGCGCGAGAGTAAACATCTGCGCAGCTTTGGAGTCCGCGTTGTTTACAAAAACCAGCGGCGCATATTCATCAGCTAGCACAAAACCCCGGAATTCTCCCGGATCAAGCTTGCGAGATGTGTTGTTCCCAACAATTCCATTAAAAAAAACAAGCGCCCCCGAATGCTCAAGCGCATCGCGAAACTCTAAAAGAGAATCCGCCCATGTCGGTTGTCGCCGCGCCCAACCCTCCTGAAAACCAAGCGCGTTTCTCATGCGCTCCGACACCGCAAGCGGAGAATCTTCTATCTTCATGGAGTTCGCGAATGCAAGCGGCTTCTGTCCTTCCGCTATCAAATAATCGCGCATCCATGCCTGCCGCAGTTGCATCATGTAGATTGTTTCCATTAAGTCAGGGCTTGGTTTTAAGGGTTCTTCGTCTCCCAGCGTTCTGAAATGGGGAATCGGCAAACGTTCTTCGGGCGGTTCATCAAGAAATAAAAAACCGAAAGGAGTCCTAGTTTTTTTTGCGAAATCTTCAAGTTGTTTTAAAGTCGGCAGCTTCTCGCCGGATATCCATTCCCGGATTTTCGGAAAATCCTTCTGGATTTTCTCTATAGTCGAGCCGGAGCGCTCTATCGCCCACATCAAAACATTTGCGCGCACAGGCACTCTGCTCATTTTTTACCGCCTCTCATAGGTATCATATAAGGAGATAATGGACAAATCAACTACTGACAGGGCCGATTAGACGCTCAGTTGAATGCGGGGGAGATAATCTCGAAAAGGGGCCGCCAGTCGGAGCCGAACACGGCGGCGTCAAGAAGCGGATAGTTCTCCGGGACGGGCCTGAAACCGATGGCGACTCCGCCGCGCCGCCGCGCCTCTTCGAACATCTTCATGTCGTCTTTGTCGTGCCCGATCACCACGCACATCCGAGAGCCGTATTGCTCGCATCGCGCCGAAAGAAGCTGCCGCTTGGCGTCGTTTTCAGTATATGTTTTTTCGGGCAGATATCCCGCGAATCTTCCTTTTGAATCAGCTCGGACGTGCGTGCAGTCGAAGAACTCGAACTTGAGGCTCTTGGCAGTTTCAAGGTGATAGAGCAGCCGCCGGATTACGATGTCGAGGCCGAGACTGATGACTCCGCACCGGACGCCCCGGTTCATGAACAGGGAGAACGTCTCCGGAACCGAGTTGAAATAGGTGTCGCGGAGGTCGTCGGCGGCATCCTCGAAGTAAGAGACGGGAACGCCGCGAGCGAGGTTTTCGAAGCTTCTGATGAGGCGGGAGTTCTGGATGTCGCCGGTGATTTCCTGAATCCGCTGCTGGATGAGGATGGCTCCGGCGTGGAAGAGCATGTTGAAGAGCAGGGGGATGCGGTTGGGGACGCCGGGGCGGGTGGCGACGCGGTGGATGACTGAGCGGGCGGCCTCGCCCTGAGTGATGGCCGGGAACATGCACTCGTCGAGGTCGGACACGAAGATGTCAGCGCGGGCGACGCGTTCGAGCAGGCCGTCCGCCGCGCCTCTTGTCCACACGCCGGGGGCGGACTGCGAAAGCCCGGCCTGCTCAAGCTGTTTCTCGTCCGGTTTCACAGTTCTGTCACCGTGACGCCCTTTCTGGCGATGCCGCAGTCGAACACCGGGACGCCTTCGGAACGAAGGGCGGAGGACACTGATTCCTTGGCGCCGGGGGCGCAAAAGCTAATCATTGCGCCGCCGCCGCCAGCTCCGCATATTTTGCTTGCCTCGGCTCCCGCGCCGGCCGCCACCGCCATCTGGCGCTCTATCCTGTCATTAGTCACTCCCGGAGCAAGCTCCCGGCGATTTTTCCACTCTTCGTCGAGCAGCGCGCCGAAGTTGTCCAGTCGACCTTCTCTGAGGCATTCGAGCATCTTAATAGCCGTTTTCTTGATGTTCATTATGTTGGACACCGCGCGTTTTTCACCGTCCACATACGCGCGGAACATGCTCCAGTTGCCGACCGCCGAATCGCGCGGCTCTCCCGCGAAGGAGACCACGAGCCGGTCTTCGAGGGCTTGGAGCATGGCGGGCGAGTCGAAGGCGGATTCTCTGCGGGCGCCGAGCACGTTGAACCAGATGACGCTCGCGCCGCCGTAAGTCGCGGAATAGTAGTCCTGTTTGCCGGTTGGAATCCGGATGCACTGCGCCTCGATGTTGGCTCCGTAGTTAATGATTTCCTCTTCGGCGAACTGGTTGCCGCAGAGCCGGTTGAGTGCGTGGCTGAGGGCGATCAGCAGGGAGGAGGATGCGCCGAGGCCGGAGCCTTTCGGGACGTTGTTTTTCGTGCGGACGGTCAAACCGGAGCCGGGCCTGAAGAATTTCACGAGCCGCACGAGCAGGTCCAGCCTGCCGCCGGTCGAAAGCGCGTCTATGCTGTCGGCTTCGATTTCTTCGCCGAGGTCTTCGGCTATTATCAGGACGCGCCCGTCGTCGCGAGACTCGACCACCGCCTCGCTCATGAGAGTGACGGCGGCGTTAAGAGTGAGGCCGCCCTCGGTGAAGAGGTAAAGCGGATAGATGTCGAGAGTGCCGCCAGCGAGGTCTACCCGCATAGGAGCTTCGGAACGAATTATCATGACGCCTCCCCGCCGCTCCGCTGAACCGCAGGCCGGAGCGAACCCTGACGAATTATATTCAGGCGGGCGCTCCCGCACAAGAACGCGGAGCGCGCGGCGGCGCCGTCCGGTTGAACGGGCCTGCGGGCGAGTTTATAATGGAAAATGGAGAACTCAATAGGGATGAACTCTGATAATTTTTATTCGTTAGAAGAACCGGACGGCGGGGAGATGACGCGTCGGGAGTTCGTGTCGCGCTCGGCCCGCGCGTGCGCGGCGGCGTGCGCGGGAACCGCGGCATTGTCAGGAGCGTTCGCGTCCATCGCGGTCGCGCAGGCTCCGGCGCGAGAGGTTCTGTTCTATGAGAAGCTGAAAGGCAACAGCGTCCGTTGCGGGATATGTCCCCGCAAGTGCGTCGTGCCGGACGGCGCGCGCGGGTTCTGCGGCAACAAAGTCAACAAAGGCGGGAAGTTCATCACGTTGGCCCACAGCGGGCCGTGCGCCGTTAACAACGACCCGGTCGAGAAAAAGCCCTTCTCCCATGTGATGCCCGGCACGACGACATTTTCCATCGCCGAAGCCGGATGCAACTTCACCTGCAAGTTCTGCCAGAACTGGGAGTTGTCGCAGGCTAAGCCCGAAGAGGTGCGCAGGTTCGACATGCCGCCAGCGCAGGTCGCGAAACTGGCGGCTCAGGCGGGCAGTCCTTCCGTTTCGTTCACATACGGCGAGCCGACCGTCTTCTGCGAGTATGTCTACGATACCGCCAAGCAGGCCAGCGAAAAAGGTCTTCGATGCCTCATGATTTCAAACGGCTACATCAACCCGGAGCCGATGAAGAAGCTGTTGACCGTCCTCGACGCGGTGAAGATAGACTTCAAGGCGTATTCGGACGACTTCTACCGCGACGTATGTTCCGGGCGGCTTCAACCCGTTCTGGACACTATCAAGCTACTGAAAAAAGAGAAGAAATGGTTCGAGCTTGTGAACCTGATGATACCGACGCTAAACGACGACCCTGCTCAGATATCCGACATGGCTAAGTGGATACTGGACAACCTCGGCCCGCACACGCCGCTGCATTTCACGCGGTTCACGCCCAAATACAAGCTGGCTAATTTGCCGCCGACGCCTCCGGCGACGCTCGAGCTGGCGAAGGAAATCTGCGACAAGGCCGGGATGAAGTACGTCTATATAGGCAACATTCCCGGACATGCGGCGGAGAGCACGTACTGCCACGGATGCGGCAAGAAGGTGGTGGATAGGCACGGATATGTTGTGAGGGCGAACTTGTTGAAAAACGGCAAGTGTCCGGGCTGCGGAACTGCGATCCCCGGCCTGTGGGCGTGAGGATTCGGCGCGCCGCAGTTTGATTAGAATTCAAAAATATCAGTGATATGCTATAATGTGAGCGTATGAAAACAATATATACGATAGGTTATTCAGGCTTTAGAGAAAATTTAAACGGGTTTATATCTACGCTTAAAAATTACCGCGTCGATGTTGTGATTGATGTTAGAAGCAGGCCGTATTCTTCTCAATTCTCAGAATTCAACAAAGAATATCTTTCGCAGAAGCTAGAAGAGCAAGATATTGTTTACAGAAACTATGCCGAAGAATTCGGCGCGCGACAGCGCGGGATGGATAATTATTCAAAAGCCGAAGATATATTAGAAGATGAAGAATACCCGATAGCAAGATCAAACCGGGTCGACAAGGAAGAGCTAAATAAAAACGACGAAATCATAGACTATAATAAATTTATTAAAACACAAATATATTTGTCCGGCGTTGAAAAATTAAACGCTATCTATGATAAAAACAGCGCAGCCGTTTTAATGTGTTCGGAAAAAGACCCGATAAATTGCCATCGGGCAATCATGATAGCCAAAGGGTTGTTTTATAACCATAATTATGAAATTAAACACATTATTCCAGAGAATAATTCGATCAGAATTGAAACGCAAACCGAATTGGAAGATAGATTGGTAGAAGAGTTTGAGAAGAAACAGTCGCCAAGAAGCAATGTAAATCAGCTTGACTTGTTTGGAAACGCGACGGCAATAAAAGAGGCCGCAAAGACGATAGAGAGATATTACAGAAAAAAGAATATCTTGATTGGTTGGAAATATACTACTGTAAACAACAAAGAATATGAAATGGCATAATAATGAAAATTTATACTATCGGATTTACTCAAAAAAACGCGGAGCAATTCTTTGAAACGCTCCATGATAACGGGGTCGAAATAGTAATTGACGTCCGTATAAACACGACCTCGCAACTTGCTGGTTTCACAAAAGGAGACGATCTCAAATATTTTCTAGGTAAAATTTATGATATAAATTATGAATATAGAAGCGATTTGGCGCCGACGAAAGAGCTTGTGAAGGATTATCGCGACAACAAAATATCTTGGGCAGAATATATCCCAATATATGAAAGATTATTGGAAGAAAGAAAAACTTGCGAAAAATTTATAGATGACTACAAAAGATATAAAAGTATTTGCTTATTGTGCAGCGAGGCGATGCCGGAAAAGTGTCACCGCCGTTTATTAGCGGAAAAAATCCACGCTCTTTTTCCGGATGAAACTGAAATCGCGCATATATGAGAAAACGACTATTATTGCTCACAAAATCAGCAAAGCGTAAAAACGACGGCGCAACTTACGGCTACTGTGTCGCCGGTATTGATGAAGAAGGCAATTTCATAAGATTATGCGCAGATCAATCTGGCGATAGTTTAACTGAAGGTGAAATGCGATTTAAACCGCTAGACGTTGTGGAATGTGATTTATCCGGGCCTTTTCCCATAAGTTGTCAGACAGAAAATCACGTGATAAATCTTGGCAATATCACTAGAACGGAAGCCAAATCAGTCAGTTATGTCGATGAATTATATGGGGATAAAAAAATCGGCAGGATATCGTATTTTGGCTCAATGAGAGATAGGATTGAAAAAAAAGAAGCGGAAGAGTTGGGATATTCGCTAGCGGCAATAAAGGTCAGGGAATTAAAAATATATCGTGATGAAAAGAAAAAGTACAGAGCAGTATTTCAAATTGGCAAAAATGTCGCCGAATCGGTTTCCATGACCGACCCGGATTATTATTTCAAAGCGAAGGATGCCACTGTTGAGGAGCCTGTTGTTTTTGAAAGGGCCATTTTAATTGTTTCATTGCCGAATAACCCGCCATATATAAAATTTATCGCCAAGATATTTGAAATCCAAACGAAATAACCGGCGGTTATAGCGAGATTTGTATTGTATGGCAATAATTGCAAACGCTTGTGACGTTTGCTTCAGGGCGAAAATGCGCCGGGTCTGAGGCGGCCGGCTGTTCGCGCCGCTTTTATCTTGATAAATAATGAGATGTAAACTATATTATTTGACGCGCGCGTCGTGGCGGCAGCGTGTCGTCAACTGCGGCAAAGGAGTTTTACGGCAAGGTGAGCGACGAAGAAAAAACAATACTGGTAATCGACGCCGACGAGCATATTCAGGAAAAACTGGTCGAAGTGATGGCCGACAAGCCTTGCCGCTTCGTGTTCGAGGACAAGGCGACTGAGGCGATAGTGCAGCTCGCGATGGAGTTCCCGAACTTCCTTATCGTGTCGATGGAGATGCCGGACGGGGAAGGGGCGGAGTTGCTGGAAAACATCCGCGAGTTCGACCCCGACATCCCGATGATAGTTCTCACGGCGGCGCCGACGAAGGAAAAGCTTATCGCGGCCAAGCGCGCAAAAGCGGTGGACATACTGATGAAGCCGCCCGACTACGGGCGGATTAAGAGCCGGATGTCCGCGCATCTTTGGGTGAGCGAGGAGCTTCTGGCGGCGCGGGCGGCGGGCGGCCCTGCGGCTCCCGGCGGTCCTGATCAGAAGAAGCCGGTCAAGGAAGAGGAAAAAACATTCGAACAGCTTGCCGCCGAGGCGATGGGAAAAATTGCCGCCGACTCGCCGCGCGAGGATTTCGTCGAGGCCATCCCCAAAGGCGCGGAGCTTCTTAACATCAACGACGCCATAGCCGGAATGAAAGTGGCGAAAACGCTGATATTCAACGATGTGGTTTACGCCGACAAAGGCGAGATATTGACGGACAAGAAACTCGAACAGTTGTCCCGGATGGGCG
Organism: bacterium; assembly: GCA_029573925.1. GTDB lineage: Bacteria > UBP15 > UBA6099 > UBA6099 > UBA6099 > UBA6099. The sequence goes on along the minus strand of JAKQBV010000520.1, from coordinate 2,715 downwards.
CGCCGGAAGTGGTCGTTTACATAAGCGAGGAACTGAAAAAGAAAGTCGAAGCGCGAAAGAAGGCGATGGCGGCGAAGGCGGCCATCGGCACGAAGACGCCGACAGGAGAAAAGACATTCGCGAAGGTGAAACGCGCGCAGGTGCGAGTGAAGACGGAGGAGCCTGCGAAGGTGAAGCGCAAGCTGATGGACGGCAGCGAGATAACCATTGACGGCCAAGTGGCAGACATGAGCGGAGGCGGCTGCGCGCTGCTGACGGCCGAGCCGCTGACGAAGGACGAAGAGATAATCCTGACGTTCTCTCTGGACGGCGGCTCTTTCCCGATGGAGAACGTCAGAGGGCTTGTGCGGCACTCGATGCGCCGCTTCGGCACGGACGAGTTGCCATACCGCTCCGGCATATTTTTCAACAGCATCACCGAGCGTTTTAGAGAAAATCTAATAACCAAACTTTTCAAGATAGAGCGCGACAACAAAAAGAAGGAAGACGAGATGCGCGCGCGATTCGGATACGGCCCCAAGAAATTCCGAAAGAGAGACTGAAAACTCCATGAAGAAAACGCACAGCGTCACAAGCCGCATATTGAGCGGACATCTGGTTGAAGGCGGCCTCGAACCGGGAACGGAGATGGCGATAAAAATCGACCAGACCCTGACGCAGGACGCAACAGGGACGATGGCCTGCCTTCAATTCGAGGCTATGGGCGCCCCGCGCGTTCGGACCGAGCTTTCTGTCAGTTACGTGGACCACAACACGCTCCAGAACGGGTATGAAAACGCGGATGACCACAGGTTTCTGAGGACGATCGCGGCGAAATATGGAATGTGGTTCTCGCCTCCCGGAAACGGGGTGTGCCATCAGGCGCATCTGGAGAGGTTCGGGGTTCCCGGCAAAACGCTGCTCGGCTCGGACAGTCACACTCCGACCGGGGGCGGGATAGGGATGATAGCCATAGGGGCCGGAGGGCTGGACGTGGCGGTGGCGATGGCGGGCGGCCCCTTCAACCTTCCCGCTCCGGCCATAACCCTCGTGTGGCTGAAAGGCAAACTCAGGCCGTGGTCGTCGGCGAAGGACGTAATATTGGAGATACTCAGGCGGAAGACGGTCAGGGGCGGGGTGGGGCGCGTGTTCGAGTACGGCGGTCCCGGCGTCAAGACCCTCTCAGTCCCCGAACGGGCCACCATAACCAACATGGGCGCTGAACTGGGCTGCACCACATCGGTGTTTCCCAGCGACGAGCGGACTCTAGAGTTCATGAAGGCTCAGGGCCGCGCGTCAAGCTGGAAATCCCTCGAAGCCGACTCCGGAGCCTGCTACCATGACGCGTTCGAGATAGACTTGTCGAAGATAGAGCCGATGGTGGCGATGCCGCACAGCCCGGACAACGTGGCGACCGTGGCGAGCATATCCGGAATGCCCGTCGATCAGGTCTGCATAGGAAGCTGCACCAACGCCTCTCTCAAAGACATGACGACGGTCGCTAAGATGCTGAAAGGCAAGCAAGTCGCGCGCGGCGTGGACCTTGTGCTGCTGCCGGGGTCGAGGCAGACGCTTCAGGCGCTGGCGGAGAGCGGGGATTTGGCGGCAATGATCGCGGCTGGGGCGCGGGTCGCCGAGTGCGTCTGCGGCCCTTGCATCGGCATGGGCATGGCCCCCCCGTCGGGCGGAGTCACGCTTCGCACGTTCAACCGCAACTTCGAAGGGCGGAGCGGAACGGCGGACGCGGGCGTGTATCTGTGCGGCCCGGAAACCGCCGCGGCCTCCGCTCTCGCGGGAGCGATAACTGACCCGCGCGGCCTCGGCAAGCCGCCCCGCTTCGTTATGCCCGCCAAATTCATTCCCGCCGACGCTTCCTTCATCCCGCCGTCGAAAAATCCGGAATCAGTCAAAATAATCAGGGGGCCGAACATCAAACCGCTGCCCCGCCGCAAGGCTATGCCCGCCTCGCTCGACGGAAAGGTTTTGCTGAAAGTGGGCGACAACATAACCACAGACCACATAATGCCCGCCGGAGGAAAGGTGCTGCCGCTGTGGTCGAACATACCGGCTATCTCCGAGCACGTTTTTGCGGCGGTCGATCCCGGATTCCCGGCGCGCGCGAAAGCGGAAGGCGGCGGGTTCATCGTCGGCGGAGTCAACTATGGCCAAGGCTCCAGCAGGGAGCACGCGGCGCTGGCTCCGTCATATCTCGGCGTGAAAGCCGTTCTGGCGGTTTCTTTCGCAAGAATCCACCGCGCCAACCTAGTGAATTTCGGCATGCTTCCGCTTATATTTGAGGACGCCAAGGATTACGCGCTCGTCAAGCAGGGGGACGCCGTGGAGGTAAAAAATGTGGCGGCACAACTGAAGTCAGGCGGCGGCAAGGTCGAAGTTTCCTTAGGGGCGGGACGCTCTTCGGCGGTTCGCTTCGCGCACGACCTTTCACCGAGGGAGATAGACATCCTTCTAGCCGGCGGACTTCTCAATTACGCAGGAAAGAAAATGGCGAAGAAAAAGAGCTAACTCTCGGCAGAGCCGGAGCGCGTCTTTCCGCAATGAGCCGGCAATCACAGAGTAGACGGCATTAACATCAGGCATAAATCAAACCGGATTCGTCAATAGAACCGACGAATCTGGCGATTTTCATAGCGGCGAACTCACGCACAAAGCAAGTTTGTGCGTGCCACCCATTTATATTGTTCATGAACCGTATGTTCTATTCACTTCAAAAATGCG
>JAKQBV010000506.1 GCA_029573925.1 bacterium | reverse complement strand
CTGCTCTCCGGCGTCGTCAAAAAAATTGCCTCCAAAGACGTCGCCTTCATCGCGGCGACCCTCATTAAAACCAAACCGCTGAAAGTCGATCTGCCACGCATGCCAGAAAAAACGCACAGCATCCCGTGCTTCCCCCCGGACGGCATAAAGACCTTCCCCAGCCCATATCTGGACAACGCCCCGCAGAGCCGCGAGATGCTCAACATGAAACACATCCCCTTTCCCGTCCTTTCCGAATTCATGAGCGAACTGGCGAAAAAGAACGGAACAGCGTACACTAATATTGTTTTCATCGGGGCGTTCGATCCCGTGCCGACCCATCTGGCGGAAAAACTCACCCTTGACACCGTGATGGGCGTTCTGAAATTCTATGTCAGGAAGGAGCCTCGGGGAGAAAGGCGGTTCGCTCGCGTCGTTTACGGACGCCGCCGCGACAACCACGAAATCATCTCCGCCCTTTTCCCGGTGACTTGATATGGCGGCAATACTTGTTGTTTTGATTATCTTCAACGTGATACTGGCATCTGCGCTGGTGAAGAAATGGATAGACAACGCCCCCTCGGCGGAGCCGCGCCCGAAACAGTTGCGAGGCCGCGAAAAACCCATCAACGAATTCTTCGCCAACAACGAACCCGCCGCCACAGACGTCGAGGTGCGCGAAATCGCCGAGCAGTTGCTGGACAGAATCGACAGAAAAATTGACGTGCTCAAAGAACTTATCCGACAAGCGGACTCAAGGATAGCCACAATGGGCGGCGCGGCTAGAGAACTGCCCGCAGCGAATCGCTCAAGAGACGACGCCGCAGACCTCTACCCCTCCGGCAGACGCGGCGCGGCGCGGCGCAACCCCTCATCTAAAGACGACTCACAATCCGGCGGCGTCGACAAACGCTCCCGCATCGTACAGCTTCACAGAAAAGGATTTTCTTCCACACAGATCGCCCAAGAAGTCCAGATGGGCCGCGGAGAAGTTGACCTCATCCTCAACGTCGAAGGCTTCGACCACTAACTCCGCCCCGCGCCCATTTTCAAATCTTACCCAAGTGGCGCGCGGAACCCGTTTTTACAAAAAACAGTCGCACCGCATATACGAAGAACCCGAAACCATCGTTAGGATTCAAGTTCAATCATCGGCGTAATCAAGTTATGATTTGGAGCTTTCTCGAAAAAAAGCGGCTATAGCGGATTTGTTCATGCGGCCTTCGGCTACAGCAAGAACCGCCTGCTCAAAAGCAACTTCATCAGCGGCAAAGTCAATATCATTCATAGCGAGAAACACAAGCGAAGCGACGGCTCCGACACGCTTATTTCCGTCAACAAAGGGATGATTCTTTACAATATGAAACAAATATGCGGCTGCCATCTCAAAAATGTCTTCGTGCAGAAACTTGTCTCCGAATGAAGCCGCAGGCATAGCAAGCGCCGACTCAAGAAGGCCGACATCCCTTATTCCAAGACTTCCGCCGTATCTTGAGATCTGGTCTTCGTGAATCTGCAAAACTTCAGAAAAAGAAAGAAAAAGCGGCTCAGTCACGATGTCACTCCGCCAGCCGCTTTAGCGCGCGGCCATACCGGGTATTGACCGAATCAAGCGCATTCGTAAACTTCTCCCGCCGCTTCTTGTCGCGCACCGGAGAAATAATAAGCGCGTTTCCGTCCGTAGAAATCTCAAGCGGCGTATCCGCGTCCACCTTCAGCAATTCCAGAATCGCCTTGTCAATCACCAACGCCAGACTATTTCCGTGTTTCGTTAGAGTCTTTACCATATACGCCCCCCAGTAATACATTGTACTAACAGTGTATCACCATGGCCGAAAAATAACAAGCCCGCCCGCCACCAACCAGACATTCCAAGCCAGACACCCCACACCCTCTATAACTCCTCCTAAACAACCTTTCCTAGAGTCTCGTTTTCCCTTTGTGTCTTTGTGCCTTTGTGGTTCAATATCATCTTCCTCTTTTGCGCCTTTTTGAACAATCTGAGGCAAAACTCAGAATTGACGCTTTTGGAGGGGCTGATTGGCGTGTTGGGTAAAAATGGGTTCCCTCTTTCGAGGGATGACGGCGCTAAAAAGTAAAATAAATTCCGGCACAACAGTAATCATGGCTCACAAGATAAAAAAATAGCTTAGCCCGGGTTTTTCAGCGGCATTTGTTAAATCTGCCTATATTGCCTTCAGACATCAAAAAACCATTATTAGGAAAACGATGTATGAACAAAATTACGAAACATAAAAATGAAATACCCGCAACAATAGATATAATTAAGCAACCTCTATTGCACAAATTGACAATTTTGCGTTTTGAATAATTGCCCATAAAACTTGTTTCTGCCAACAATCCGATTAATGCCGTCTTGTTAGCATGGCAACTGCTTTGAATTACCCCGCTCTACAGCCAGATAGTTTCCCAGTACGAGGCATCCATGTAGGAGTTGAAGACGCTTGTGAGAAGCGCGATTGGTTTTTGCGGAATAAACGATTTTGAGGCAATATTGTTGTTTATCGCGGTGAAATTGTTTTTCAGCACGCCGACCTGAATTCTATTGCTATTGAGAAAACCGAGCGCGTTGTCGATTATGTCAATTGAATCCCTCGCTTTTTCCGCGGAGCTTGCGTCGGCTTTGGACAATCCGCTTGTTTCCGCCGTGTTTGTTTTAAACCGCTCGACTATGAGGTCCTTCGTGTCCGGCCCGGCTTGAAAATACATGTCCCAGTCGCCGAGAAGTTCGCGGGAAGAGCTGATGATATTCCCAGTTGTGACAATCTGGAATTTCCCTTCTTGGATATCTTTTTCGACGCTGGCGATGAAGTTGTCGGTTACTTTATCAACCCATGCGCCTTGTTTATCCATATTAAAAGCGGCGCCCTTGCCGACTTTATCAATGACATCCGTATAATCCTTGTCCGGCATGGCATTTTCGTTGATACCGACGACATAAAGCTCTGAGCCTGCGGATGCCAGCGCATCCGCGACGCTCTGCCTAAATTGTTCCGCTTCGGCTCCTTGCTGTATCTGGCTGGTTTTGGCTAATCCAACCGTGGCGATGAAATCGTCTGAATACTCATCTGACAACAGGACTGTCACTTTTGTGGCATTAGGGTCGAATTTGTCTCCGAATCTAAACATCGCTTGGTTGATGGATTCAAGCCCCTTTTCGATTGCGCCGGCGATGTTGCCAAGAACCTTGTCCACATCAGCTTGGAAACTGGCCGCGTCCGACCTGAAATCTGTTGACCCATTGCTGTCTAGGCTCATTTCAAAGCTCTCAATCGCCATTCGCACATCGTATCCTTTGTCTTCCAGAGCTTGGAACATTTTTTGAGCGTCTTCCTTGATATGCGCGATGTCGTCCGACATGCTGCCTGATCGGTCAACCACCCATAAAACGTCTATGCGCGGTTTAATCTCGGTAATCGTGTTTTCTTCCACTTCCACCACTTGCTCGATTTCTTCGATTTCCTGTGTTTCTTCAAACCTAGCGAGAGTGTGGCTTCCGTGAATGTTGTTTGTCAGTCCAATTCTTGTCGTTTCGGCCTGCATTGCGCTGATTTCCTTATTCATGATCTTGCGTTGCGAGTCAGTTAAAGTGGCTTCATTTGACGCTCGAACAGCGATATTGCGGGCGTGTGTCGCCATTTTGCTCTGCTCGTCGAGCCCCCAATCGCGCGCTCGTTGCCATATCAGGCTCAAGTCCGTGTTTTCTCCTGACATCTCATAGCCCGTTCTGGCGGCGGCAATCTCCTCGGCCAACATGCGGGCCGCCTGTTGCAAGTTGGCGCTCTTCAGCGACGACTGACCAGAAAACGCTTTTATCAGAATGTTTTTTGAATCATTAGTTCCGGTCGCGGCTGACTGCGCGGCGAGTAAGAATGAATTGCCACCCATGATTCTCATGTTTGACCGCCTTATGTAGTTATATGGCAACTATACTTTTTCCCAATATCGGCATAATGGGCGAAAACTTTAGGTTTGAATAAATATTTTTTGCGTGTCATGTGGTTGTTCAGCGCCCTTTTCGCCGTCTAGCCAGCATTTTTCCAAAAATGCGGTTTGTTAAAGAAAAGGGAATGGCGGCGCAAAGATAATTCTTCCGGCATCCGCCTTCTAGTTCCTTTTTGGGTTGTAACTCTTTTTGCCGCTATGAAGTCCGTCTGTGGTCGGCGGTTCTTTGAAAGAATCAGAGTTCGATATTTCTATGCTTGAGGAACGCGCTGACTTCGTCTAGGCGGGGGATGCCTCTGCGGGCGCCGGGGCGGGAGCATTTGACGGCGGCTGCTGCGTTTGCGAAAAGGAGAATCTTTTCGAGCGGCCAACCCATGAGGCGCGCGTATATGAACGCGCCGTGAAAGGTGTCGCCCGCCGCCGTGGTGTCCACTGTCTCGACTTCGAAGGCCGGGGCGAAAACAGTTTCGCCGCCGCTGACGCCGGCGCTGCCCCGCGCGCCCATCGTCACCGCCGCCATCCTGAAACCTCTTGCCGAAAGTTGTTCCAACGCCCGCGCGGCGTCCTCTTCGCC
>JAKQBV010000502.1 GCA_029573925.1 bacterium | reverse complement strand
GATTTCCTCTTCGCCCTGTCTCGGAATTGCCCCGATGTTAAACTTCGCGCGCACTGCCTCCGGCAATCTCCCGCTTCCGCCGAGATGCCTGTCTATCTCGGTCGCGGCGCGCTGTCCGTTTCTCATCGCCCACACCACTGTGGCTTCCTGCCCGATAACGTCGCCGCCGGAGAACACGCCTTCGCGGTCGGTCGCCATCGTGTACTTATCCACCATGATGTATCCGCCGTCCACGCGGATTTTGTCTCCGACCAGTCCGTCGAGTTCCGTCTGCTGGCCGATAGCGGGGATTACCATGTCCACTTCAATCTCAAATTCTGTTCCCGCGACCGGAACAGGTCTGCGCCTGCCGCTCTTGTCGAAATCGCCGAGCGTCATTCTCGTGCAAACAAGTTTGGCCACTTTGCCCTTCGCTCCCTCGACTTTAATCGGGTCGGTGAGGAAGTACGGCCTTACTCCTTCGCGCATCGCTTCTTCGATTTCCTCGTCAGCGGCGGGCATCTCTTCGCGAGTCCTTCTGTAGATCAGGTTGACCTCTTCCGCTCCAAGTCTGAGCGCGGTTCTGGCGGCGTCGATCGCGGTGTTGCCTCCGCCGATGACCGCCACTTTCTTTCCTACTTTCACTTTCTTGCCCACTCTGAAGTCCCTTAGGAAATCCAATCCCGGATATACTCCGCTGAGGTCCATGCCGGGAGTTTTCACCTGATAGCTTCCCTGTGTTCCGACAGAGATGTATACCGCTTTAAAACCTTTGTCATACAACTCGTCAATAGTGACATCGCGTCCGACATCGACGCCGGTCTTGATCTCGACGCCGAAGCTCTTGATCGTGTCGATCTCATATTTAAGGATATCTTCAGGAAGCCTGTATTTCGGGATGCCCACCGCGAGCATTCCGCCGGCCACATCCAGTTTCTCAAATATAGTCACCGGATGTCCCATCCGCGCGAGGAAATAAGCGGACGTCAAACCTGAAGGCCCTGACCCGATTACCGCCACAGGTTCGCCGGTCAGAGCCGTTCTTTCAATCTTGGCCGCAGAATTGTTCTTAATCGCGTTGTCAGCGATAAACCTCTTGAGAGTTCTGATATCAATCGACTCGTCAAGCTGTCCGCGCCTGCACTTGGATTCGCAGGGATGCGTGCATACTCGCCCGCAAACGCCCGGCAACGGATTCCTTTCCATTATCAACTCATACGCGTCGTCAAGTTTGCCTTCCCCGATTAGCGTTATGTAGCCTGACACGTCTAACCCGACAGGGCAAGTGTGTTCACAGGGCGCGCGGAAGAGCGATCCGCAGACCGCCGCCTTGCACCTTTTCTCGACAATATGAGATTCATATTCTTCACGAAAATGCCTTATCGTGCTCAACACAGGGTTCGGGGCCGTCTGGCCAAGTCCGCATAGCGCGGTCTGTTTGATTAACTCGCCCAGCCTTTCCAGTTCCTCTATGTCTCCGTTTTCTCCCTTGCCTTCGCATATTCTGTCGAGTATCTCAAGCATCCTCTTTGTCCCTATCCGGCAGGGGGGACACTTGCCGCAGCTCTCATCCTGAACAAAGTCGAGGAAGTATCTTGCGGTGTCGACCATGCAGGTGTCCTCGTCCATGACCACTAGACCGCCTGAACCCATGATGGCGCCCAGTTCGGCTATGGCGTCATAGTCGATAGGAACATTCAGATGCTGACCGGGAATGCAGCCGCCCGAAGGCCCGCCGCACTGCACCGCCTTGAACTTTTTGCCTTTGGGAATCCCGCCGCCGATGTCGTATATGATCGTCCCCATCGACGTTCCCATATCGACTTCGACAAGACCGTTGTTGTTGACGGCTCCGGTGAGCGAGAATATCTTCGTGCCTTTGCTCTTCTCAGTGCCCATAGAGGCATACCAGTCTCCGCCCTTTCGCAGAATGACCGGTATAGTGCCGAGAGTCTCGACGTTGTTAAGAACAGTGGGTTTCTCCCACAGACCGGCGATGGCCGGGAACGGCGGTCTCGGCCTCGGTTCGCCGCGTTTGCCTTCGACCGACCTCATCAGCGCGGTCTCTTCTCCGCATACGAACGCGCCTGCGCCCATCATAATCTCGATGTCGAAATCGAAACCTTTTCCCAGAATGTCCTTGCCGAGCAATCCGTACTCGCGAGCCTGATCGATCGCCGTGCCCAGCATCTCTATCGCCAGCGGGTATTCGGCGCGACAGTATACGTAGCCCATGTTAGAACCGATCGCGTACGCGCCTATCGCCATTCCTTCCAGAACGCTGTGCGGGTCGCCTTCGAGCTGGCTGCGGTCCATAAACGCGCCGGGGTCTCCCTCGTCCGCGTTGCACATGATGTACTTCTGATCCCCCGCCGCCTGTCGGCAGAACTGCCATTTGAGAGCAGTCGGAAATCCCGCTCCGCCCCTGCCTCTAATCCCGGATTTCTTCACTTCCGCGATAACCTCGTCCGGGGTCATCTCATTGAGCGCCTTTGCCAGCGCGCTATATCCGTCCATCGTTATGTATTCGTCGATAGACCTCGGATCTATAACGCCGCAGTTCGCCCTTGTCACCTTGTGCTGCATTCGGAAGAAGTCGATTTCGCCGAAAACCGGCGGCTGACCCTCGCCCTTCGAGCGGTCATACGACAACTCCTTCACTATTCTTCCCTTGAGAAGATGCTCCTCGACTATTCTTGATATCGAGGCCGGATCAACTCTGTTGTAGAAAGTCCCTTCGGGATATATCACAAGCACCGGCCCTTGGTCGCAAATGCCGTTGCATCCCGTAAGAACAAGGTTGACTTCCTCTTCAAGTCTGTATTTTCTCAATTCTCTAAAAATCTGCTCGTAAATGTTTAACGAGCCGGCGGCCACGCAACCAGTGCCGCCGCATACAAGCGCTGTTGACCTGTATCGCTTCATCTAACCGTCCTCCCCGGCTGTTTCTCCGTTGTGTAGTGTTATTTCTTCTCCGATGTTTCGATCATCAAATACTTCTCAGCCACAGCGCCGCCAATGAGGTGCGACTCGACTATTTCCTCCATCGCGGCGGGCGTGACTTTGCCGTATCTGATCATCGGCTCATTCTTGCGAATCACGGACACTATAGGCTCTCTGTCGCAAATGCCTATGCACCCGGATTGACTAATCTCCACGTCCAGATTCTTGTCCTCGACGGCCTTGAGAAGCGCGTTCATCACTCCTCGCGCGCCGGAAGCGATTCCGCACGTGCCCATATGCACCACAACTCGAACGTCTTTGTGCGCGCTTCCCCTCATGCCGGCCGCAGCTTTACCCTTGTCCTTAATCTTCTGCAGATCTTCGATGCTGAGTTTCGCCATTGTTATTCGCCCTCCGCCGACTCTGTATACTTGCTCAAAATCGCTTTCAGCTTCTTCGGGGACATCTGTCTGTACACATCGTCGTCGACGCGCACAACAGGAGCCAGCGCGCACGCTCCGACACATCTCACCGAATCAAGCGAGAACTGCCTGTCCGCCGTTGTTCCGCCGACATCTATCCCCAACAAGCTCTTCAGTTCGTCCATAACCTGTTTGCCGCCTCTCACATAGCAGGCCGTTCCCTGACACGAACTGATTGTGTGCTTGCCTTTCGGCACGAGGCTGAAGAACGAGTAGAATGTCGCTATTCCGTATATCTCGCTCATAGGGATTCCCAGCCCCTTGGCAACTTTCGACTGAACCTCTTTCGGCAAATATCCGAAAATCTCCTGCGCCTTGCTCAACGTCCTGATAGTCGAGCCTGACTTGCCTCGAAAACTCTCGATTGCGGCGTCAAGCTCCGCAAACTGCTCAGGCGTGAATTCCGAACTTTGCTCCACCTTCTTTTCAACAACTCCCTTCGGCATTTCCCTTCCTCCTTTCGATGACCATCCTCTTCGCTTCGTTTGGTTTAGACGGCATGCGCCGCCGTTGTGTTTTTGTGGCTTTCATTTCGGAGACCCCCTTATCCCCGCCTCATAGAGCCTTCCCGCCACCTCGTATGCTGGCGATTGCGCCCCCAACAGGCACACCCCTTTGGTCTTAGCCAAATCTATCGTTTCTTCGTCCGGTTTCCTTCCGCTCACTATTACTACGGCGGCAAGCTCCTTTAGCGACGCCACGGCCACGATATTCACATGCGTTTGCGTCGTCACCCAAACATTCCCGCTTTCCGCCCTCGCTATCACGTCGCTCAGCAAGTCCGAGGCATATCCGCCCTCAACTTCCATCTCGGCATTCCTCGGCGTCGTTAGAAGCTCAAAACCGAATCTCTCCGCCATTTCACCTATCTTCATTTTCCGCGCCTCTTTTCCACTCCGTATGCGGAAGTTTTTTCAGAAGCTCGTGAATCTCGCCCGCAAGCCCGCCGACCTGTTCGCGCATCTTAAACTGGCAGTCCAACGGCGTGGACAATCCCATAACCACATCTTCCGCGAACGCCCTGCAAGTCGGACATCCGCACGACCCGCAGTCAGAACCGGGCAGCTCTTCGCTAAGTCTTTCTATTTCTTTCAGCTTCCTCATCGCTTCATCCACATTTGCGTCCAGCGGGGTTATCGGCCTCGGTTCTATCTTCCCATCAAGAAAATACATTTCCCTTTTTGCGCGGCCATACGCTTCCTCAAGCCGGTTGTCGTTCTTCGACCCTATTTCGTCCGTCACGATGTCAATTTTGACTTTCGCCAAAAACGGATCTTCCGCCATCAAAACCCCGCCGACGCATCCGCCCACACATGCCTGCGCTTCTATCAAATTGATCTTCTTCAAGCCCCCCTCTTCCACCTTGTCCAGAATCTTCCTGACGTGGTGGATCCCATCGACGGAGAGTTTGCGCGAAATGTCTATCGACGCGACCTCTCCTCCCCTTCGCCCCCAGCTTATTCCTGAACCGCTCGCCTTTTGTATCCCTTTTCTGCCTTCGATATCGTCAAAGTTCTTTCTTATATAATTCACAGCGTCTTTAGCCGCTATTACTCCGTCGACATACGACCTCTCCGCGCCTATCGGTTGCTTTACCACCGTCACCTTGGCCGGACACGGCGATATGAAAAACACTCCGATTTCTTTCTCGTCAAGGCCCGCAGCCTCGGCGGCTCTCTCCTTTACATACCGCGCCGTGACTTCCATCGGCGACTGCATGGGAAGAATGTTTTCAACCAACCCCGGATACCTAACCTGTATCAACCTCACCACCGCCGGACAAGCAGACGATATCACCGGGCGCGGAATCCTCGACCCGGCCCCTCTCAAATATTCGGTTATCGCCCTCGATAACAGTCCGGCCCCGAACCCGACTTCCAGCACATCGTCAAACCCCATGTGCAAAAATCCCGATAACATACCCGTCGCCGTGTGTTTGCTTGAAAACTGTCCCGTAAGAGATGGAGCAGGGATCGCAATCTTATGCTTGAATTCTTTCAGGATATCCAATGAGTCCGTAACAGTTATCTTCGCGCTGTTCGGACATGTCCTTATGCACTCTCCGCAGTCTATGCACCTCTCCTCGATGATTCTCGCCTTCCCGTGTCTCACCCGTATCGCTTCCGTCGGACACGTGCGTATGCAGTGAGTGCAGCCCTTGCACTCCTCCTCTATGAGGCGCACCGAGTGAAAATATTCCACTGCCTGCTTATCCATTCTCGCCGCCGCCGAATAGTATCTTGAATTCCAACTCCGTGCCCACTCCGACTTGGGATTCGATCTTTATCCAGTCAACCGCTTTTTTTATGTTCGGCAACCCCATTCCCGCGCCGAATCCCATTTCCCTCAACTCTGGCGGAGCAGTTGAAAAACCCTCCATCATCGCCATCTCCACACACTCAATCCCCGGACCTTCATCCTTCGCCAGAACTCTTATTTCCCCAGTTGTTATATCCACTGAGAATTGCCCCTTGTTCGCGTATGCCACAATGTTGATTTCAGACTCAAAACAGGCTATAGCCACTCTTTTTATCACCGCCGGGCTTACACCCAACTGCTTCAATATGTTTTTTATTTTGCTCGACGCCTCCCCGGCTTTGCTGAAATCTCCGCCCCTTATCGGCAGTTGCATGTGTATCTTTTCTTCGCTATCGCTTCCGCCGCTCATCAGTTTGATCCGCCCACGTCTTTCATTCCGCATTCAAACAATATTCCGCAGCTTCTGAACATCGTGTATTCCGTGCTTGCAAGCGATATGCCGCATCTTTCAGCCAATTCGATCGTCTCCGCCAGAGGCCTCTTTCCGTTCGCAAACACAATCAGCTTTATATCCACCATCTCCGCTGTCCTTACCACCTGCTTATTCGTAAGCCCCGTCAATAGCACAGCCGCTCCGCTCTCGCCGCCACCATGATTCATCATCGACAGCAAGTCGCTCATCATGTCGCAAGCCACTATGGAGTCAAACGACGCATCCTTCACCCCGGGCGACTCCACCATCATCTCTGCCTTGAGATTTTCCGTCAGTTGCGCTCCGCTGATGTGCATTTTCCCGACCTCTGACAATAATAAATACAAAATAATCCCAATTATCTATTGCAACATCTTTGCCAATTACTCGATATTGAAACACCTTGAATCAACAAGGATATTTGTTTATCAACCACATATTGTATAGATTTGGCGCTGTCAGATTATTTTATGCGACGCAAAGAAGACTGACGCTTTGTGGTATAATTCACAAACTGCTCTGATTGATGGTTGTTCTTCGCTTCAATCCTTGGCTCAAATGCCAAATGAACCTCCCCCCATTGGTTGGACAGAAAAAGGGGATTTTAAAGGTGGGGATTGAGGGGTGGTTTTAGTCTTTGGCAGTAAAGGCTGTTGCAGTTGTTTTTGCTTTGGCCTGTGCCTGACGCACGCATTATGCGTGCGCGC
>JAKQBV010000481.1 GCA_029573925.1 bacterium | reverse complement strand
AGCGAAGCGAGTTCATCGAAGACCCTTGACGCCACGTGTTCGAGGTTTAGCATCTTTTCCGTCCGGTTTCAAGTCCAGCTATACTACATATTGGGGCTACCCACTCGTTTCCCGGATGCCCCCTTTTATGTCTTCCCCGCTTGGTTCCGGGTCGCCGCTCGGATGATTGTGCAGAAGTATGACGCTGTAACAACCTTCGACTATGGCTGAGCGGAATGTCTCTCGCGGATGAACAAGAGACCCCGAAAGAGTTCCTTCGGATACCGTTACGACTCGCAGCAGTTCGTTCTTGGAATTGAGCATAGCCACTCTGAATATTTCATGATTCAGAGACCCCATCTCCGCTTGCACTATTTCAACCAGAGCTTCGGGACTGTTTATCGCCGGTCTTCTACCATCTCTGTGAGACGCCACTCTTCTGCCCAACTCGAAAGAGGCCGCGATCTGGCATGCTTTCGCGTGCCCCACGCCTTTTCTGCTCATAAGCTCGCCCACGCTCGCGGTGGCGACTTTTTCCAAAGAGCCGTGCTCTGCCAAAAGAGATGTCGCCAACTCCACCGCTGTCTCTTCTCTGGTCCCGCTCGTCAGCACAATCGCTAAAAGCTCGGCGTTAGACAGCCCGCTCGGACCGTTGGACACCATTCTTTCTCTCGGCCGTTCATGGTCGGGCAGATCCTTCATTTTATAAGTTGACATCTTTGACGATCCTCCCGATTGCGTCTTGTGTCCTAAATATATCTCTTCTTGACAAACGGTATTATATACTTGATTCCTCAGACACAAAATATGGCGACTGTTTAACGCAAAATGTGGCGGGATGAAGTTGATTAATGTTATATTGATATCGCAAACAAAAGACCGCGCTCTTTTGCGAGGTCTGAGCGGAGGGATAATCCTGATGGAACAAAAACCGCAGATCGTCATGGAATATTACGATCAGGAGGAACGAGTAATCGAAGGGTATATGTTGACGACGGAAAACAAGAAAAAAAAGTTCCGCGAAACCGGATTGAACATTGAGGAATTCAAGAAGAGCGTCCGCAAAAAATACGGAGACGCTGTCGATATTGTTAATAAAATCAGGCGAAACAGAGAAGCACCGCGATCCGATTTTAATCCGGAAGATCCTCAAGGAGCGAAACAAAAAGACGAAAGGTTCAGCTCTCAGGATATCAGGGACGCCATGAAGAACAAATTCTCAGATTGACGCGAAGCCGTTGTCCGCAATGCTATCGTTATAGTCTTATTTCATGCATGTCCGAACCGCTAACCCGCACCTAACGCAAAAAAAATCTAGACTGATCATCCTCCATAGAAATGCCCATCCAAATCCGAGCTTGTCAGCGGGCCGCCTTCAGATATAGTTTTCATGCGCGTCACTTCGCCTACAAAAAGCGTGTGGTCTCCGGCGTCAAACGCGTGAACCTTCTCCAATTCGATGTATCCGAGACAATCTGCCAGCGCCGGGGCTCCGTTCTCAGCCGCGATTACAGGAACTCCGCCAATGGTTGTTTCAGTTACTTCCTTTTCGCCTTTGAATCTTTCAAGGATGTCCGCCTGATCTCTTCTCAACACGCTTATCGTGAAAGCGCCCGCCGAATCCAGCAGGCTGTGAGTGAATCGCGTTTTTTTAACCGCCACCATAGCTCGTTTAGGCTCGAATGAAACCTGAGCCGCCCATGAAGCGGCCATTCCGTTTCTGACATCCCCGGCCTTGACTCCGACGACGTACATTCCGTATGTGAATTTAGTCAGAACATTGCCCATAGTCCGCCCTCCGTTTTTTTACCTAAAAAAAACACCAATGCCGTTCGCGACCGGCCTGCTTGAGCCGTCGCTCGGTCTATTCTTAATTTCGCCGTCAATCACCATGACGCTTGAGCCGCCCCCATCCATGCCGATAGCGTTGACGGCTCCGATTGACCTCATAAAATCAGCCATTTCAGAATATGTGACTCCGACGCTGTATTTTTTCTGTCTGCCGTCGACAACCACAAGAAGAAGATATCCGTCCACCGTGCTGCCGACTGCGGTAATAGGAATCCGGCTCGATGTGCCTTGTCGGAGTTTTTCGTCTGAAGATTCGGCCACAACCGGCCGCCCCCCGCGTACGAGCAAAGGCCCTCCCGTCAATGCGTTATTCACTTTCAACCAAGACGGCTCCACCAGAAAAAACAGCGAAACGCGATCCCCAACTTGGAATTTTGGAGCTAGACGCTTGCTGTCTCCATGCAGCGAAACTACGAAACCGTCCGAAGGAATCTGTGAATTCCCTTTGTTTATGCCGACCACCTTTGAGCCTGAAACAACCGCTTCGACTCCGAATTCGTTTGTGCCTGTAGTCGTTCCGAATTCCGGAGTGTACGCAAGAGCTTCATTTTCTCTTCTCCTTCGGTTCATACCCCAAAGATAAAAATATTCCCCGGTCTTCTCGACATACACAATCCCTTGCGTTTTCGGATATCCGAACAAAGGAATATTCTTGTCAGTCAAACCAAAAGCGCTCCTGTGCAGATGTGAAAAGTACAATGTTCTTCCGTCAATCATAATGAAACCGACGGGAAAAGGGTCTTTGGAGCTCCTGTTGAAGAAAGAGCCGTTGATTGCCGCCCGCGCTCCCTCTCGCCTCGCCATTGAAGGCACTGTCTCAAGCGAGTCCAATCGGTTGTTGGCGAGCATTGGTCTGACATATACGTCAGGGTGCGCCAGAGAGACGGACAACACGTGCGCTCTGAGAGGCAAACCATTTATCGTCATTCTATACTGAGTATATGATACGCCTGTGGAAAGACTTCTCTGCCATTTTTCGAGGGTTCTGAACTCAGCCGCCGAAGCAGCGCCGGCGGCTGAACATAAAAGACACAATGTTAAGGCGCACACCGCCACACAGTTGAAATTGCCAATTCGCCGCGTCATAATTCAATCCTGACTTATTATAATAGACAATGTGGAAGGCGAAAGAGATATGAAACCAAAAAGCCCGTCTTTGACCGCAGATGTCGTGATCATCAAAGAAGGAAAAATAGTATTGATCAAAAGGGGGCGCGAGCCTTACAAAGGAATGTGGGCTTTGCCCGGCGGTTTTGTCGAAATCGGAGAAAAAGTCGAGGACGCGGCGCGAAGAGAAGCTCTTGAAGAAACCGGCCTAGAGGTTGACCTTGCCGCCCTGCTCGGCGTCTATTCAGACCCTAGCAGAGACCCCAGAGGCCATACCGTAACCGTTGTTTATCTTGCAATCCCGACCGGCGGGGAGATGAAAGCAGCCGACGACGCCGACGATGTTCGAATTATGGGGCCTGAAGACGACCCAGAACTTGCTTTTGACCATGCCTTTATCCTAAACGACGCAATAGACGCGGCGAAAAAAATCGGAATGCTTTGATCCGGTTTCGACATTCTTGTGGGAACCCCGCATGAAACAAATAATAGAGGAACAAACCAAGTTATTGCCTGACGGTTCTTTCGGCCATTGGTTTAATGACGAAAACGGTTTGCCGGCATACGAATATGTTTGCGATCAGGATTCCGACCCGATCGCCTCATATTTCACAACCAAAGGGCCGTCCAGATTGCACTGGCATCAATTCGGCAACGACCGTTTTAACGCAATCGCAACTAACTACGGCTATGTCGAATCGATAGAATCATCCAGAGGTTTGCAATGGCTGAATAATCGGAATCCATCCCGCCTTTGCCCCGGCGGCGGGATAACGCTAGTCAATGATTCGACGGGAATGCATAGCGACTTATATGAAAAAGGGGACGTCAACAGGGGTTATAGAAGAATATTCGGGTCGGGTTATTTTAGAAAAATCTCCCGCTTGTCGCAATTTTCAATCGATTGTCGCATAATAGCCCCGTTCGGAGACGACCCGGTTCTGCTTGCTGAAATCATCGCGACCAACGCCGGGGACACTCAGGCGGATTCTTCGATTCTCTCCTTTTTCGGCGTAAACTTGAAATACATGATATTCACTCCCCTGTGCGTCTCTGCCGACAGGAAGCATTACGCCCACAACGCAATTGGAAAGATTCTAATGAATGCAGTTTCTGCTTCCGGACTGACCAAGGCGTTAGATATTGAAGAACGCCGAGCGCGATTCTCAAGCCTTTTCAACTTTAAGGCAGCTTTTTTCGACTCAAACATAGCGGCTGTAATTCCTTCATATTCAAGGTTCAGCCGCCCTTCTATATCAACCGTTTCTCCAAGAAACTATTATCCTGAACCGCTATTCATATCCGTCGTTCACGGGGTGCCTGACTTTTTCATAACCGACGCTAAACAACTGCTTGATTCTGAATGCAATTTCAGAGACAAACTGAAAAGAGCCTCGTCTGACTCATCAAAGCATTCATGTCTTTGCGCCGGGCAAAACGTATCCCTTGATCCCGGCGAATCCGAAAGATTAGTCGTTCTTTTCGGATATGGGAAACGGGACGCGGCGCTTGATCTTTGCTCAAAATATTCAAATATATCGGATTCATCAGGCGATCTTCTTTCGTATAACGCCGATCTCTGGTCGCCTCGACTGCCTGTGTTTTCAATTCCCGATTTTCCAGATGAAGAGAAATGGGCTGCGCGAGAATTAGCATGGCATTCATGTCAAACTCGCGGCTCTCTCTTGTATGATAATTACTATGAAAATCATTATCTCCCTCAAGGCGGAGCTTACGAGTATGTTCACGGACTTCGCGGCGCGGTGAGAGATTTAGTTCTTTTCAATCATGCCCTCATGTATCTGTCCCCGCGGAGAGCTTCTGAACTCTTGGAGTATTGCCTGAGAATGGTGTCTTTCAAAGGAGAAATCAAATATGCGGCGCACGGCTATGGTTGTAACGCCGGAGCCGTCGTCCATTCATCTCCGACCGACTTGCAGCTTTTTCTTCTATGGTCGATAACGGATTATGTTTTTTTCACTCGCGACTTTGACTTCCTTGACAAAGTCGTCCCTTTTTATCCTCGCAAGTCAGGCGAATCATCCGCGCTCGACCGCGTCAAACTCTCCGTCGATTACATTCACAATAGAATCGGGACAGGCGAACATGGCCTAATTAGAGTCGGAGACGGCGATTGGAGCGACGGCATTTCTTTCTTCGTGAAAGACAGAGCGAAATTCGTCAAACACGGGGAAAGCTCTTTCAACACCGCAATGGCTCTTTACGTTTTGCCCAGAGTCGCCGATCTGCTGGAGCGTTTCGATCCCGCAAGAGCGAAAAAACTTCGCGAGACGGCCGCTTCTCTGAAGACTGCAATGCTCGATTGTTACAACGGAAAATGGTTCTTCCGGGGCTTCGATGGAAAAGGAGAGCCGATAGGCGACCGCGAACTTTTTCTGGAGCATCACGTATGGCTTCTCATCAGCGGCGTCCTTCCCGACGACATATCCGCCAATATTGTCAAAAACATATTCGACATACTTGACGCGCCTGCCGCTTTCGGACAATTCGTTCTATACCCTCCGAAAAACGCTCTTTTCAACACCTTCGCCAAAGGGTGGGATGTGAACGGAGGCGTCTGGTTCGCCATAAACTATCTCCTTGCATGGGGAATCGGACGAAAGGACCCAGAAAAAGCGTGGGCCGTTTTCAGGAAGAACTCTATGGCTATGAAAGCCACGGTCGATCCCGATATCTGGTACGGAATTTGGAGCGGGCCGGATTCATACAATGCCGACTACGCGGAGAGACCTAGAGAAACATATTTCCACATTCCCACGCCCACCACCGACTTTCCGGTTATGAACCTGAATCTTCATGCCGGATTTGTGGCGTCCCTGATAAGGCTATGCGGGGTTGAGCCGTCTCTCTCGCGCGCCGAACCTAAACCTCTATTGCCTTTCAGTTTCAGTATTGACGCTCCGACATTCAAGCTCGCGTCGAATAAGAGCGGCGTCCGATATGAAGAGAAGCTGCCTGTCGACGAGTGATTTTAGCTCCACGCTCGGAGCACATTGTTTAGCCATGACGGACACGATGCGTTATAATCAATAGAGTCGTACAAGGTTTGTTGCGGAGCGCTCGCGCGATGAAAGTTTCTTCTCCCGGCAGAATATGCCTCTTCGGGGAACATCAGGATTATTTGGGTTTGCCTGTAGTAGCGGCGGCCATAGACCTCCGCGCCCGATTCGAGGCGGTCAAAAATGGAGACTTGGTTTTTCGCGTCGACCTGCCCGATATCGACTCTGAATTGTCTTTTGAACCCATAACGCAGTTGGAATATTCATCAAACCGGGACTACCTCCTCAGCGGGGTAAACATCCTTCTAAGAGAAGGATACAAGTTCGAAACAGGGCGCGACATAGTTTTCAGAAGCGACATTCCAATCGGAAAAGGATGCTCAAGCTCGTCAGCAATGCTTGTGGCATGGATAGGGTTGCTCAGCCGAATCGCCACCGTAGGCCCAGCTCTTGCCCCTGCCGACTGCGCTCGGCTCGCTCACAGAGCGGAAGTTCTAGAGTTCGGCGAACCCGGCGGCATGATGGATCATTACGCGTCCGCCATAGGCGGTCTGCTGATTATTGAGACATCGGGAGACGCGCGCGCTTTTCAACTAAAAACGTCTCTAGAAGGTCTTTTTGTTCTTGGCGACTCGCTTCAACCTAAAAACACCACAGGAATTCTGGGAGCGGCAAAAAAGAACGCGTCGCTCGCTATGGATTTGATTAGAAGAAACATGCCGTCCGCCGAATGGAATATAATAACAGCCGAGGCCGCCCGCGAGGCGCTTCGGAATGCTCCGATAGAAGCAGTAAATTCGGCGTTAGGAAATATTGACAACAGAGACATAGCAAATAAAGCCATCGGAATGCTTCGCAAAAACAATGTCCCGCCGGATTCGCTCGGAGCTTTGATGACGAGGCAGCATCGGAATTTAAGCGGATTGATAGGAGTATCGACGGAGAAAATTGACAGAATGGTAGATTCTGCTGTTTCCGCCGGAGCATGGGGAGCAAAAATAAACGGCTCCGGCGGAGGAGGTTGCATGTTCGCATATACAAGCGCAGATTGCGCCGACATTGTGGAGCAGGCAATCTCAGAAGCGGGAGGAGAACCGAGACGCGTTATCATCGACAACGGTTTTAGGGAGGACATTTAATGAAAGGCATTATACTTGCTGCCGGGAGAGGAACCCGTCTGCGCCCGTGGACGGACGACACACCGAAGCCTTTGCTGAATATGGCCGGACAACCGATCCTTAACTATATTCTCGACGGATTCGCCGCTGC
>JAKQBV010000477.1 GCA_029573925.1 bacterium | reverse complement strand
AGGCCACAGGTTCGAGTCCTGTCGGGCGCGTTCCGCACTGAATCGCCGCTTCAATAAGAAGCGGCGTTTTTTCATTTGTCTCGGATTCTCAGGCTCGTCGGCGACAAGAGCTTTTGTTTAAGGTGTTCCAAAGAGAATCTTTTTAAAAATTCTCTTTGGCCGCCGGAGGCAGGGCTGAGGCCGCAATGTCTATTTGCGCAGCGATTTTATGCCTTCCCGGTAAATGAGCGACTGTCCTTCTCCGACGTCGGTTGAGAGTTCGCCGGAAATCTCGTAGCCGAGGCGCTCGTAGAAATCTCCGGATGGCAGGGAGACGCTCAATTTGATTTCAGAGACGCCTTTTTCGGTGGCGATTTCTTCAAGAGTCCGCATGATTTCAGCGTCTATGCCTTTTCGTTGAATGTCGGGGCGGACGAATACGCCCTCAATCTCGGAGCCGGTCAGCGAGCCTGTGGCCAGAATGCTCCCGTCGCGGTTGTCTTCGACAATCAAGATGACGCCCTGCGCGTTTCTTTCGAGGATTCTTTTATCCGAATGCCAGTCTTTGAAGAAATCGACGGCGCGGGGAGGGTAAACGCCTGAATAAGACGCGTCGATGACGGCAGAGATGAAGTCGCGAAGCGGCGACAGGTCGGCCTCTCGGAAACGGCGAATCGATACATATCGATTATTCATGGCTCGAAGAAGCGGGCCGGGGCGATTGCTCCCGGCGCGCTGGCGGATTAGTATCTGTTTTTCCCGAAGATGGCTTTCTGCCAAAGGTCGCGGCGGTCGAGATAGCCGTTTTCTTTGTACCATTCGATAGTTTCGCGCGCGCCTTCCAGCAGGTCGGGATGCTCGAATTCGAATCCGAGGGAACGTAGCTTGGTGTTGTCGAAGGTGTAGACGGCTTTGAGGTAGTACACCATGTCTTTTTCGACGAAGGGGCGGGTTCCCATGATTTTTGCGAACGAGCGGGAAGCGTCAGCGATATGGTCTGCGGCGCGCACGAAGAGGTCTCGCGGGATGAACACTGGCATGATGCGGACGCCCATCAGCGGGCAGACGAACTCGACGAACTCGCGCAGCGTGTACCTGCTGTTGTCGATGACGATGTAGGTTTCGCCAATGGCTTCCTTGATGTCGGAGACGAAAAGTGCGGCGCGGCAGACGTCCCGGATGTGCACGCCGACGATGTAGCTGTCGAGGTTGACGGGGAAGGGGAGGATGGGGAATTTTGCGAGCAGGAACAATATGGTGGCGACGCCGTAGACGTTGCGCGGGCCGTACACCGGGGCGGGCTGGACTATGGAGACGGGGAGTCCCTTCCCGACGTATTCGACGCCTATCTCCTCCTGCATGAGCTTTGAGCGCTCGTAGTTAGTGCCGGGCCGCTTGGTGTTGGATTCGCGCACCGGAAGCTCATCCGGCTCCGGGTGTCCGTACACCGAAACGGTGGAGAACAGCACGAAGCGTTTGAGGTTCTGTTTCAGCGACATCTCGCAGATGTTGCGCATGCCGAACACGTTGACTTTTTCGCATATCTCCCACGGGGCCTCATAGTCGAAGATGGCGGCGGGGTGGTAGACGTAGTCGATTTTTCCTTTGAAGATGTTCTTCAGAGAATCGACATTCGTGATGTCTGCGGGGATGAATTCGGCTTTCGGATTGACGAACTCGCGGGAGGCTCCTTCGAGGTCGGTGGCGATGACGCGGAATCCTTTTTCGACGAGCAGGTCGACCATGTGGCCGCCGGCGAAGCCGCAGGCTCCGGTGACGATGGCGGTGGGAGTGGAGCGGATGTCCGTCACGGCGGGACGAACCGTTTTTTTCGCGGGAGCTTTTTTCTTCGGGGCGGCTTTTGCGGCGGGCTTCTTAGCCGGAGCCGGTTTGGGTTTCGCCGGGGGCTTGGGCG
>JAKQBV010000441.1 GCA_029573925.1 bacterium | reverse complement strand
AACCCTGTTGAATTGCCGGACATCTATCAACCGGGGCGAATAAAGGGGAACGTCGATGGGTAAAAAAGAAGCTGTTGACTTGAAAGATTGGACAATACAGCCGGGCGAAATCTCAATGAACGCCGTCCGGGGAAAAGAGCTTTGCGCGTCGTTCACACCGATAGGTCAAATCTGTGTCCGAGGCCGCGACGGATGCGCGTACTTCAACAAGTGGGAACAAGCAATGCGGCATATCTATCTGGTGGGCCGCAAGAACGTGTCCGAGGGCTGCATAGCGACGGTTGAATCTTTCGTTGCCGCAGAACAGGCCGCGCTAGATGCCGTAAAATCTATCTGTGTGACTCTACAGGAGCGTTTCGACGAAGTATCGACACAATATGCACAAGCGGTTAAAAACCGCAAGGAGGGCGATTGAAATGGCAGAAAGCACAGCAGTTGTACCGTTCAAGAATCACATGCTCGAAAAGGCAACGTCAATTAAGCAGTTAATACCGGGCGGCAAGCCGGAGGATGTCAAGCGTTTCATCAGGGTTTGCCTGACGCAGATTGAAAAGAATCCCTCGCTCGCGTCCACAACGCCGGAAAGTTTCACGCTCGCTTGCGTCAACATGGCCGCGCTGAACCTTGACCCCGACATGGGCGAGGCGTACATCGTACCTTACGGCGGCAAAGCACAGCTTCAAATAGGATACATGGGACTTGCCAAACTGATGACCAATCATCCCGACGTATCAAAGATTGACGCGGCAGTCGTTCACGAGGGCGACTTCTTCGAGTACGAATACGGAACCCAAGAACATCTGCGCCACCGCCCGCAATGCAATACCGAGGGCAAAAAGAAAACGGCGGCGTGGGCGATGGTCACGATGAAAGACGGCGGCAAAAAGTTTGTTGTCGTTGACCGCGATTTCGTCATGGCGCGCAAGAACACAAGCAAGCAGAAGTCGTCGCTGATGTGGACAACCTACGAGGAACAGGGATGGCTCAAGACTGCGGTCAAGGCTCTTGCCAAACTCGCGCCGCGCTCAAGAGAATACGTTCAGGCCGCGCAAGTAGATGACGCGCTCGAAGCAGGGCAGACGATAACGCTAACCGAAGACCAGTTTTCAATCGTCGAACACAACGAAGCGGCGCAGACAACAGGCGTTGCCGGGCTAAAAAATAAGCTGTCAAAGAAACCCGCCGAGCCGACACCGCCGCCCGCCGACGACCCCGACCCAGACATTGATTTAGGGGAGGACGCGCTATGATTAAGGCATTCATGTTCGGCAGGCTAACGCGCGACCCCGAAGTCAAAACAACATCGTCCGGCAAGACGGTTTACGTGCGGCGCGTTCATCCAGAAATTGTAAACGATTCGACGAGTCGCATACTTCGCAAACTCCGCAACGATGGGATAGTCAATTACGGTGTGGTCGGCGCGCGCAAGCAGGGCAAATACACGCTGATAGGCGTACAGGGAGAGGTGTGATATGAAAAACAATTTATGGCAATGGATGGAAATCTATAAAAAGACGGCGGCAATCGGATATAGCAACGATGTGGGTTCAGATAGCGAGGACTTCAAACTTGCGCTGACGATTCTGCAAGCCATAGAAAAGCACATCAACGGCATCGGCAACAAGGTCGCTAGGCTTGAGATTGAAGTCGGTGTTCTGCAAGCCCATCTAGCGGGAGGACAAGATGAAGCTTAATTCGAGA
This sequence comes from bacterium, assembly GCA_029573925.1. Taxonomy (GTDB): domain Bacteria; phylum UBP15; class UBA6099; order UBA6099; family UBA6099; genus UBA6099. The sequence goes on along the minus strand of JAKQBV010000441.1, from coordinate 3,279 downwards.
GACAAGAAAATGACCGAGAAACAGTTTGATCAGTGCCGCAGAAAGCTGGCAAAAACCTATGTCGTCATAGGGATAGACTACAAGGGCGACCTGATATTCGGGTTTCTCTGTACTTCCAAAACACAGGCACAGCAATATGCAAGGCTGTGGGCGCGAGATGCTAAATACCTGCCCTATATAGCCACTGTGTGTTGCGAAAATGTTGTAAGAGAGAACTAAGAATGGTTACAAAACTTTACGTTATCGGGCATAGACCCACGATGTAGGTGTATGTGCGATAAGTGTTTGAGCGGGCAAAAAATTTTGGATTTTTAGAAAGGATTGAAACAATGCCTCAATTCCGAAAGAGCTTCAAGCATTCTATAAACGATACGGTCTATGTCTTATGGGACGACAAGTTTACAGAAGCCGTCGTTTCAGAAATTCATATCGCAGGAGTTGGGGTACACTATACCGTTAAAAATTATGAAGGCAAATATAGAATGTTTCACGAATCGAAAGTTGGTAAAAACATCAAATCTCTTGTTTCAAAATTGTCAAAAACAGTAAACGGATATAGGGGGATTCCCAATGTGTAGCAATAGATATAAATCTCTTATAGGTAAAGAGTTAAAAACAAAAAGAGGCACAATATTTAAAGTTTTGGGAATGGTTACTTCAACAGCTTTCGGGGCGTTATTTGTTGTTGAGTTTGACAATGGATTTAAACTTGGAACAATGCGCCCCCAAACGGTAGAAGAATGCGCTTGCCGTATTCCACTTAAATTAATGTCTGAAGAAGAAGCAAAGGCAGAGTTAAAACGCTTCCAAAGACAATGGCTTGAAGATAATTATAAAACATACGAAAACCCAAGAAGGGCTTAAAAATGAGAATCACAGAGGCATCCGAATACTCGGGATTTAATGAGGAGGCAAAGTCTAATGACCAAGACTAAAACCACAATAACCATAACACCCGAATATTGGGAGGACGCGGGCAACGACATCATCGACGCTGGCGTTGTTCAGTTTAATTGTATTCCCGCCGAGAAACAGACACGCGATTATCCCGGCGCGCCAGCCTTTGTTGAATACTGGATTGACGACGAAGTCATGCTCGAATGGCGACCGCCCGAGGGCATGACGATAGACGGACTTCACGAAGCATTGGAAGCAATCTGTCAGACTTCCGAAGCCGAACACCCGCAGACCGAGCAACGTCTTAGATTTAAAGTTTCGTTTGGCTCTTGCAAATTCGACGCGGACGGTGTATGCTTTGTTTTTAACGTCGATGAAGTGGAGGAAGTGAGATAATGGCGAAATATGAATCCAAACTGGAGTTCACGGTTTACGGAGAACCGGTTGCAAAGGGTCGCCCGCGCGTTGCGAACATCGGCGGCAAGGCTCGCGCATACACGCCCGCCAAGACTGCCAAGGCCGAGCGCGACTTCAAAGCGCAAGCCGTAAAGTTCAAGCCCGACAAGCCCGTGAGCGGCCCGGTTTGGATTCATATATGCGTCTATCGCGACCTGCCGAAATCGTTCTCAAACAAGAAGCGGGAAGCCGCGCTGAATGGGGAAGTGTTGCCGGTGACGCGGCCCGATTGCGATAACTACGGCAAGTTGGTTCTGGACGCGATGAACCAGATATTTTTCGCGGACGATTCGCAAGTGGTCGGGCTTGAGATAAACAAGTTTTACAGTGACCAACCCCGGATATGGGTCGGCATGGTTTGGGAGAATGATGAAGCTTGAATACATCGTACAAGTCAAGAACAGCGGCAAATGGGAGCGAGTATGCGCTTATTCAAGCGTAGTTGTAGCCGAGCTTGTCGCGCTGTTTATCGCGCCTGATTTACCAACGCGGGTTGTGGAAGGTAAAAACGAAAAGGACGATGACAACAATGGATGATACATCAAGACCGATAGCATTAACAGGATATACGCACCAGATAACTACGCCGTGCGGACGCGGATACTTGACCGTCAACCGCGACGATGACGGCAAGGTCGTGGAATTATTCTTTCGCATAGGCAAGAATGGTCAATGCCGCAAGATGCTCTTAAACACAATCTCTAAATATGCAAATGCGCTCATACAGTCGGGCATTAAAACAGCCGACGAGATAGCCGCCGACTTCGTTGATAACGAGTGCGAACATTACGGAGGCTCACCGCTTGCCGCTAAATCGTGCCTAGATGCCATAGGGCGCGCGATGCTCAAGCCCATAGGGAAGGATGCCGAATGAGCGACCGACTACCCACATCTCCGGTAAACCCGAAAGCCGCCAACGCATACACCGATGACGCTGAATCTTGGAATAGGTTGATTTACGCCATCGTTGGTAAGCCCGCCGAGGAATTAGAAGAAACGTGGACGGTTCTTAATAGGCGTTACAGGGAAACGGAGGGTCAAGAGCGCGGCAAGAAGCATCTGCTAAGGAACGAAATCATGTGTAACGCCATTGAGAATTATGAGTTCTACACCGTGCCTACCGAGGGGCGTGATTGGTGGCTTACGATGTGCGGCATGGATGTCCCGACCGTTGAAAAGGCAATCAAGGCGAGGTTTAGCAGGCTATACGGATATTGTAAAGCTCGCGCCGTGTGGGGAAGTCAGAAGCATCAATACGCGCGAGAAGCATTTGAAGCAAACCTACATCCTGATTGGGTAACCATACAAGAACTTATGGACATGACGGGACGGGGCAAGTCTTCAATACGTTTTCTAATGCGAAAGGGGATGAAGTATCACAAGTTCCCCGAAACAGGGTGCAAGCGGTTTTTCTGGTTGCCGGATACGTTGGAATGGATTAAGCGATACGAGGCTAATTCATACAATAGAAACCGCGATAAAACAAAGGAGCAATGACCAATGGATAAATTCTGCATACCGATTGAGAAGCCGGAAGGATGTTGGGATTGTAAACACTGTGGATGGTCATATGTTCACGACAGCGAATATTGCGACCAGTTAAATAAATCGCTTTCTGATACTGACGCGATAGACCCCGACTGCCCTATCGTCCCGATGCCCGACGTTGAGGGGCTGAAAAGAAAGCTTGCGGTTTATGAGGAGGCGTTTGAATTTGTTGTCTCCAATTCTTGTCCGCCACACGAAATATGTATTGCACACGAAACGCGCAATGATGATTGCGAGCCTTGCTATCGCGAATATCTTGAATCAAAGCTAAAAGAAAGCGACAATTGGCAAGCAGGATGAAAGCGAGGCTGGCAATGGTTGAACTTTTACTGATAATTTTCGTGGGTATCATTCTTTCGATGGCGATATTTTGCAGGG
>JAKQBV010000433.1 GCA_029573925.1 bacterium | reverse complement strand
GAAGCGCTCACAAACGTCGCCGTGAGGCCAGCGGGTCTCGCCGGGCGCGCGGGGATCGTAAGGCTCTGCGCGGCGGAGTCCGCGGTCACCGCGCCGTCGCCCTTTTTCACGATGGACAGGGTCTTGCCGAACCATGTGTTGGGTATGTTAATTTTGCCCTTATTGCTGGCGGTTTTTGCCTCGACTGTACCCGGAGGGAAGCTGATTTCATACGCCGCGTTCCCGGTTAGACCGATGAGCTGTTCAGCGGGAAAATCAATGGTGGCGGCAGGCGTCGGCTCCGGGGGCAAAGGGTCCGCCAGCGACAAATTCGCGGGCAGCGCCAGCAGAAGCATGGCGAGCGCGAGCGTCAAAGAGAGCAGTTTCATCCTGATTTTTCTCATAGCGGTGCATCCTCCACATACGCGAATGTTAATGATTTCCTGCGGCCCCGGTTGGGGCGCGGCGACGCCGGTTCACGAACCAATTATGCGATTCCGGTCGAAATATCCCTGTTCTTAACCAATTTTAATTATAGCACTTCGGGTGCGCACTTGGAAGAGTTCAGAAAAGTTTATAAATTGCCTTGCCGGGAACGCCGCGGCCACGGCGCACGTTTTATTTATAAAAGCAAGGGGGTTTGAACCATGAGAAAGGCCGCCGCCATATTGCTGCTCGCGGCGCTCGCACTGACGCTCGGCGCGGGATGCACAAAGAACATCGTCTTCACAGGCGTTGTCGAGGAGGTATACGAGAACGCGATACTCGTGCGGACAAGCGACGACGTAGGCTTCGATCTCGCATCCGTCAGCTTCGCCAAAAACTGCAAGGGGCTTAATTTCGATTTCGCCGTCGGCCAGACCGTGAAGCTCACGATACTGCCCGAGATCGCCGAGAGCTACCCCGTGCAGGTCCGGGCAAAGAAGGTTGAGCTTCTTTTCGACGCGGGCGCACCAATTCCAATAGATTAAAGAGCGAAACGCGGCGGCCGGTTCCCGGCCGCCGCGCGCTTTATCAAATGCCGCTCAGAATTCGACGCGGAAAATGCCGTTGATGAGATCCCGGCCGGACCAGTTGTCGCTCTCATAGACGCGCAGCGTGAAATCTACGGCCTCAAACTTCGCAATCCCGTTCGCCTCCAAGTCCGAAGTCGACCAGCTGCACTCGGAATACGCCTTCGCGCCCGGCGCGATTTCAAGATACCAGTAGGGCGAGCACACAAAATCGTTGACCGCAACATCCTCCATCATGAGCGTGAGGCTCTTATCGGACTTATTTTCGCAGTAGAATATGAGCGTCGGCCCCCAGTTGGCCTCGGTGTCGAAGCCGACCGCGACGAGCCGGACGGACTCGTCGTCGACGATCGTCTGCTCCTTGAAGCCGCCGGGGAATTTCATCTCCCGCACGGGCGGCTGCGAGGATGCGACGGTAAGCTCGAGCGACAGTGGCTGATTGTAAACATCGTCCGCCGTCCAGTCGTCCGAATCATAAACGCGGAAATTGCACGCGACCGTTTGCGGATAATTGACGCCGCTCTTTTCGAGCTGCTCCAGCGACCAGGTCACGATGGAAATGGCCTTTTTGCCCGGCGCGACCTCGCAGCTCCAATACGCGCTGCACATGAAGCCGTTGACGACGGTGTCGTCCATCGTGAAGGTGAGCGTTTTATCCGACCTGTTTTCAATGTACAGGGCGAGCGTCGCACCCCAGCTATCCTCGGGATTGTAGTTGTCGAGGGCGACGAGGAAGCTTCTGCTGTCGATGAGCGTCTGCTTAGGGTACGGGTTTGCGTAGGCGACTTCGCTCACGGGCGGCGCGGACGTCGAATTATCCAACGAAAGCGAGATGGCCTCGTGCAGCACGTCGGTGCCGGAATAGTTGGACGAGTCGTACGCGCGCAGCGTAAACTCGATCCGGTCGATGTAGTTGATGCCGCATGTCGCGAGAGACGAATCCATCCAGCTCATTTGGGAGTTCGCCTTCTTGCCCGCGGGCACCTCGCAGGCCCAGTACGGGTCGCACATGAAGCCGTTGACGGTCGCGCCCTCGGCGGTGAACATCAGGGTCTTATCCGATTTGTTCTCCAGCAGAATGTTGAGCGTCGGCCCCCAAATGCCATCCGTATCGAAGCCGGTCGCGGTCACGACGCACGCGTCCGTCGAGGCGAGAGTGGTTTCGCTGAAGGTAACGGTGTTCTTTATGGGCTCGGTCGGCGCGGGCGCCGTGTTTAGAGTAGTAACATAGTTTACAGAATATACGGACACATGGTTTACAGTTTTACTATAGAATAAAGGCATCAAATAATAGGGGTTATTGAGATGCCGTGGAAGGAATGTAAAACTGTGGAACAAGAACGAGAAGAATT
>JAKQBV010000425.1 GCA_029573925.1 bacterium | reverse complement strand
ACCGGGGGCACGGGAAGCGGGCCGGAGGGGAATACGACCGTCCGGCGCGTGTGTTCGGGCCGTGCGCGGCTGCGGCGCTATACAGGAAATCGCTGTTCGACGAGATAGGGCTGTTCGACGAGAATTTTTTTGCCTATTACGAGGACACGGATTTGAACCTGCGGGCGGCTCTTGCTGACCGCAAGTGTGTCTACGCGCCCGGCGCGAGGGTTAGACATCGCTATTCGGCAAGTTCGAGCGGCAAGAAGCGGAAGCTTGGAGTGGAGGAAGTGTACATACATCTAACCGGAGTCGCGGTGAAAGGGCTGCCTGCTGCGGCCTCCGCGCCACTGAGGACAGCCGTTTTTCACGGAGCGATACTTTTCTTTTTCGTTCTTGCTCGCCTGCGCAAACGAAACAGGCTGCCTTCGGTTCCATTCATAAGATTCATGTCTGCCATGTTGGCGCAGCGGCGCGCGACGGCGGGAGCGGCGAGGGTGAAAGCCGCCGAGTTGAGGCGTCTATTCCGGGCGGAGCTGTTGACGTCGGGCGCGGTCGCGCGCGGAGACGGCGATGTTTGACATTGATTTTTTGTTATTCTAATATGACGCTGGGAGACGAATAATGACTCTGGCGATAATCGTTCTTTTTGCACTGCTGTTGGCTAGCGCGCTCTTTTCGGCGTCCGAGACGGCTCTGGTGACGATGAGCAGACACCGGCTCAAAGCCCTCAAGGAGGATCATCCCGCGCGCGCCGGCGCGATCGACAACTGGCTGACAAAACCCAACAACATGCTCACTTCTATTTTGATCGGGCTGAACGCGGTGAATCTATTGGCAGCGATATTGACCGAAAACATCACCGAAGAAATGGTCGGGCACACTGATTGGCCTTCATGGACAGGCCCAGCGATAAGTTTCGGCTTGGTGTCGTTTGTGATAATCGCCTTCTGCGAGATACTTCCCAAGATGGTCGGCTACAACAACTCGGACAGAGTGGTAATAAAGATGATCAGGCCGATCTCTATGTTTCACGCGATTGTATCGCCGATAGGCAAAGTGTTTGTGATGATAGCCAATCTGACGCTGAGGATATTCACCGGGAAGTCTGGTCCGGCAGAAGGCCCTTTTATCACGCAGTCCGAGATTCTAGGCATCGTCGAGGACGCCGGAGAGCAGGGCATTATTGACAAGTCCGAAAGGGAAATGATACGCAGCGTGGTGGAGTTCGGGGAGACGCAGGTGAGGGAAGTGATGACTCCGAGGCCGGACATGCGGATGGCTCCGGCGGACACGACGGTGGACCGGATGGCGGTCTTTATGGAAGATCACAAGCATTCCCGCATACCGATTTACGAGGGCGGGGAGGACAATGTCATAGGCGTGGTAAATTCAAGGACTCTGCTTCGCGCGCTGAAAGACGGACGCGACTCGGACCCGGTGAAGAACTACGTGCACAAAGCTTATTTCGTGCCGGAATCGAAGATGGTGGACGACCTTCTGCATGATTTTCAAAAGAAGCGGACGCATCTGGCGATAGTCATCGACGAATATGGATGCACGGCGGGGCTGGTGACGATAGAAGACCTGCTCGAGGAAATCGTGGGAGAGATATGGGACGAGTACGACACCGAAGAGCCTCTTTACAGATGGGTGGACGCGGACACTTTGAGAGTGGACGCTAGAATAGACATCGCGGAGCTAAACGATATCCTTGACGCGGAGTTCAACGACGACGAAGAGTTTGAGACGCTAGGCGGATTGATTTTTCATACGATGGGCAAAGTGCCCAAACAGGAAGAGACAGTCGATATCGACGGTTACGAGATGAAAGTGGAGCGGATGGTCGGGCGGAGGATAGCGTCGGTGATTATCAAAAGGCCGTCTTATCCGGGGCCGGAATCCGAGAACGGCGAGAAATGAGACTCGCCGCCCCGCGAAATAGCGGAATAGACTAATCAACAAAGGTGAACGCGAATGGAAATGGCGGTAGGACTTGCTCTGTTCGGAGTGTTTCTGGCTTTCGCGGCGCTGATGTATCTGGGAAAACTGCCCGCGCTGATAGCGTTGCCGCTGATGGCAGCCACGCTGTACATCGTGGGCGGAACTTTCTACCACGGCCTTTCATTCAGCTATCCCGGCTCGAATGCCGTCGTTCTGGCGCGGGAATTTTTCAGAGTGGTGATAGAAGAGGGAATGCCGAGGCTGTGGCCGGTCGTGATTACGGTCGTGCTCGGAGCTGCGCTTGCCGAACTGCTCAAATCGAGCGGGGCAACCACGACCATAATCAGGTGGGCGTCCGAACTGGGCGGCGATAACAAGATAGTGTCGTGCGTGCTTTTGACCGGCGTGACGGCGCTGTTGTTCTCGTCATTGGTGGGTCTCGGAGCGGTCATTATGGTGGCGTCGATAATGCTGCCGATTCTCATGAGCATCGGCGTGACTCCCGCAGTAGCAGGCTCTCTGTTCCTGCTCGGGATGAGCCTCGGCGGAGCGTTGAACCCGGTCAACTGGAAGTTTTACACTGAGATAATGACGGCAAGCTCGACAGTGAGCGCGATCGACGCTCAGAATCAGTTGATAGGTTTTATTCTGCCGTTCATGATACCGTTCGCGCTGGTCGTGCTGGGATTCATAATATTTTACGGACGCAAGGGGCACACATCCTTCTGGGCGGTTGCGCCGGGAGGAAGCGCGGCGGCGGCCGGGGACGCGGGGAGGGCCGGGATTCTGGCGGTTCTCACGCCGCTTGTTCCTCTTTCTCTCGTTCTGGGATTCAACATTGCCAGCCGGTTGAGAGGAGGCGCAGGATACGCGTTCCCGATAAACACGGCGCTGCTTGCGGGAATGCTGTACTGCCTGATCGTGTCCGGAAGAGGCCCGAACGGAAGGATTCAGAGGCTGACGAAAGCGGTGTTCGACGGGATAACGGGCGTCGCTCCAGTGGTGGCGCTAATCATTGGGATAGGCATGGTGATACGCGTGGTGTGGGACCCGGCGGTAGGCACATATATGGAGCCTGTGATGAGGCGGATAGCGCCGAGCGCGCCGGTTCTCTACGTGGTTGTTTTTACCGCGCTCGCGCCGTTGGCTTTGTACCGGGGGCCTTTGAACGTGTGGGGCATGGGAATAGGGATAGCGGCGATAATGATTTCCACCGGCGCGCTGCCGCCGATGGCGGTGGTCGCGGCGTTCTATTCGGTGGGGATGATTCAGGGCGTGAGCGACCCGACCAACACGCACAATGTCTGGATCGCAGGTTTTCTGGGAGAGGACGTTCAGATTTTTACCCGCAAAACGCTGGCATGGACATGGGGGTTGGCCGTGGCGGGCCTTGCCATTTCGGCGTTTATGTTCCTGAGATAGCGCGCGATATTTGAGGCCGCGCGCGCGGGACGGGAGCCGGAAAGAATATAATAAGAATATGACTGAAAAGAAGCCTTCATACGAAGAGTTGGAGATGCAGGTCGCGGAGTTGCGAGCGCGGCTGGAATCGTCCGGCAACAACGCTTCCTACGCGCTTCACACAAACTCGTCGGGGCGCATCGACGCGGCGGCTTTCCGCGAGATAGCCGAAAACATCCCTGTTCTGATGATTGAAATTGACATGCAGGGAAAAGTTGTTTACGCAAACACCGCTGCTCTGGAGATGTACGGGTACACAAGAGCCGATCTGGGGAAGCATGTGACGGAGTTCGTGCCGGTGGCGGACGTAAAAATGGAACTTGACACTCTCGCCAGAGGGATGGCGGGAAAACAGGACATTATCGTATCCAGAATAAGAACGGCCTCCGGAGAAATCAGACATGTCATAAACAATTCATTCCCGATATATGAAAACGGAAAACAGTCAGGAATCACGGTATTCGGAATAGATATAACAAGTCAGAAAGAAGCGGTGGTGGCGCTGCGAGAAAGCGAAGACAGATATAGAACCCTTTTCGAGCAGTCGCTGGACGCCGTGTACATATCGACGAGGGAAGGCATTGTGCTGGACGCCAATCAGGCGATGTTTTCTTTGTTGGGATACGAAAGAGGAGAAATTATCAACAAAAGCTTGCTGAAGATGTATGTGGACGAAAGGGACCGGGAGCCTTTTCAGAAGATGCTCGAGACTCGCGGAGCAGTCAGAAATTACGACGTCAAACTAAAACACAAGAGCGGTCGCGAGATAGACTGCAAAGTGACGGCGACCGCGCGCAGGGGGCCTGACGGTTCGGTCATTGGATATCAGGGAATAATCAGGGACATGACCGAACAGATAAAAATGGAAAACGCCCTTCGAGAGAGAGAAGAATATTTCAGGCTCATCGTCGAAACCATGTACGACGGCATAACCGTGATAGATGAAAAGGGAGCGGTGACGTACGCTAACAACCGCGCGTTGGAAATGCTGGGATACGGACATGACAAATTCATTGGAAAACCGATTACCAATTTCCTCGACTTGAAAAACATGGCCCTGTTCAAAAAACAGTTTTCAAGGAGAAAGCTCGGAGAGGGCGGGAAATACGAGTTGACGTT